>CAYMLC010000178.1:2378-7293 GCA_964390765.1 uncultured Nitrospirales bacterium | reverse complement strand
TTATCGGCGACGCCGACGTGCGCATGGTCGGGGTGGAAGCCGGCGGCACCAAGATTACCCCCGGCATGCACGCCGCGCGTTTCTCGGGCGGCACCCCCGGCATGTTGCACGGTGCCATCAGCTATGTGCTGCAGGATGACCACGGCCAGATCGGCCACACGCACTCGGTCTCCGCCGGCCTCGACTATGCGTCGGTCGGGCCCGAGCACGCCTACCTGCACGACACCGGCCGCGTCGAATATGTCTATGCGAGCGACGAAGACGCCCTCGAAGGCTTCAAGCTGTGCTCGCAGATGGAGGGGATCATCCCCGCGCTCGAGACGGCGCACGCCATTGCCTATGCGGCGAAGGTCGTCCCCCAGATGCGCCCCGACCAGACGGTGGTCATCAATCTGTCTGGGCGCGGCGACAAGGATGTGCAGCAGGCCATGCGCTTCATTCACCCGGAAACCCAGGTATGAACCGCATCGACCAACGCTTTGCCCAGCTGAAGGCAGAAGGGGCCTCGGCGTTTGTCCCGTTCATCGTGGCCGGTGACCCTACGCTGGAACGCAGCGAGGAAATCGCCCTTGCGCTCGCCGAGAATGGCGCCGACGTCATCGAGTTTGGTGTTCCGTTCTCCGACCCGATCGGTGATGGCGCGGTGATTCAGGAAGCGGCGCAGCGCGCGTTGAACCACGGCATTCACCTCACCCAGATTCTCGACAGCGTACGCCGCATCCGGCAGCGGACGAACTGCGCGCTGCTGCTCTTTACCTACTACAATCCGCTGCTGGCCTACGGCATCGAGCGGCTGGCGAAGGATGGGGCCGCCGCGGGTATCGATGGCGTGCTCTGCGTTGACCTGCCGGCTGAAGAGGCCGAAGACTATCGCAAGACCCTTTCGGCCCACGGGCTGAGCACCGTGTTCCTGGTTGCACCCACCACCTCCGACGCACGCCTGGCCACGATTGCCGAACAGTGCACCGGGTTTGTGTACTACGTGTCGCGGCTCGGCGTGACCGGCGAACGTGCCGGGCTTTCCGCCAACCTGGACCACGCACTCGCGCGCATTCGCCGCTTTACCGATAAGCCTATCGCCGTGGGCTTCGGCATTGGCACGCCCGAGCAGGCCGAAAAAGTTGCCGGACTGGCCGAGGGTGTGGTGGTGGGTTCGGCGATAGTGCGGTTGATCGGGCAGTTGGGCGACCAGCCGAACACCGCACAAGAGGTCGGCGCCTTTGCCGGCAGCCTGGCCCAAGCCGCCAAGCGCGGGCGTGTCGCCGCCAGCTAGTCCAGCGCCAGCGCCGCTTCCAACTGGTCGACCGCCTCGCGCACGGGCCGCCCGTCTACGTCAACCACCTTGTTCGCTGCGCGCATCGTGGCGTTGTCGATGGCGCCCACCAGCGGCTCCAGGGCTGCGGTCAGCCCCGGCGTCGCCGCCGCACGTTCCGACACGCAGAGAATAGCGTCGTAGGGCAAGAACGCCTGCCGCGTGTCGTCCAGCACGCGCAGGTCGAAGGCGTCGATGCGGCCGTCGGTCGAGTAAGCGGTAATCACCTCGGCATCGCCCGAGACCAGTGCGTCGTACATGAGCCCCGGGTCGACCGCCAGCTCCTCGCGGAAGTCGAGGCCGTACGTGTCCTGCAAGGTCTGCCATTCGGGCCGTGCAAAGAACTCGTAGTCGCTTACGATGATAAGGCTGCCCGCCTGCCCGGCCAGTTGCTCGATGGTCTCGATCCCGAGGCGTGTGGCCTGCTCTTCCTCCATCGACAGTGTGTACAGGTTCTCGAAGCCCAGCCGCCCCGGCACGCTCACCGCGTGCTGCGAATCGAGCCAGGCGGTCACCTGCTCGTACATGGCGTCCTTGCCCGGATTGGTATCGCGGTTCATGTAGTTGGCCCAGGCCGTGCCCGTATACTCCACGTACAGGTCAATGTCGTTGTTCGCGACCGCCTCGAAGGCCACCGTCGACCCCAGGTTCGTGCGCACGTTGGTCGGGAAGCCAGCCTCCGACAGGCGCCGCGCAATCAGCCGCGCCAGTATCTCGGACTCGTTGAAGCTCTTCGCGCCAATCACGATCTCGCGGTCGGTCTCTGTGGCGCGGGCAATGCCGCGCTGGGCCGCCGGATACAGGCCCACGCTGACCAGCACCAGCAGGGCGGCGGCACCCGACACGATGAGCCGACGGTCGCGTGCATCGAGCCCGCGCTCGAGCAGACGCACCAGCCCGTCGAGCACCAGGGCCAGCCCTGCCGCCGCGACCACGCCCACCAAAATCGGCGCAAACTGGCGCGTGTAGAGTCCGCTGAAGATAAAGTTGCCCAGGCTCGTGGCGCCGATGGGCGTGGCCAGGGTCGCCAGGCCGACGGTCCATACCGTGGCCGTGCGCACGCCCGCGATGATGACCGGCGCCGCCAGCGGCAGGCGCACCCGGGTGAGCAGTTGCCATTCGGTCATGCCGATGCCGCGTGCCGCCTCGACCACACTGGGCGTGATGTCGAGCAGGCCGGTGACCGTGTTCCGCACGATGGGCAACATGCTGTAGAGCACCAGCGCGAGGAAGGCGGGCAGCCAGCCGAACAGCTGCAGCACGACTGCCATGAAGGCCAGCAGGGCAAAGCCGGGGATCGTCTGCAGGATACTGACGGTCGTCAGAATGGGCCCGCGCAGGCGCGGTTGCTGTGCGGCCAGCATGCCCAGCGGTACACTGATGGCAATGCCCGCCGCAAGCGCACAGAGCGTCAGCAGCAGGTGGTCGCTCAGCAGGCGCGGCAGGCGCTCGAGTTGAATGGCTAAGGATTCGAAGGTCACGGCATTCGCAGCGTTTGACCGCCGTCATAGCAGCCCCAGCGGCAGTGCGCAACCTTGCGCGTGGTAAACGGGGCGGCCGGCCCCATGCCGAGGCCGGCCGCTGTCAATAAAACGAGGGGGATTAATTGTCGACGGTAAGCAGGAAACCGAACCCCGCCGTGCCTTCCGGCGGGTTCGGTGCGCCCGTGGCGAACACCGTGTAGACGCGCTGATTCTCAAGCGTCACGTCACCCACGGGAATCACGACCACCGAGCCGTCGGGATTGGTGATCGACAGCGTGTACGCCTGGGCCGGCACTTCGATGTAGTCGCCCGCCGTCAAGGCTTCCACGTCGTCGGCGAGGATGGTGCCCTGCTCGTTGCGCAGGTCCCACGGCGCCACACCCGGGCTCGCGTTCACGAAGCGCACGCGCGCGAAGCCGTCCGGAGGCGTGCTGTTGTCGTCTTCGAGCACCAACGGCGAAATGTTGCTGAGCAGGTCGACCGCTACAATCGTCGTGTCCGTCTTGAATTCGAACGGCAGCGTGGCCTGAATCACACCCTCCGTGTCGCAGCCCGCACCGGCGGCTGTCACGTTGATGGCGCGGTCGCCTTGTGGCACGGCCGCATACATGGTCGAGGTGTTGAAAGGTACGTTGGCGAAGGCCACCGTACCATCGACACAGACATCGACATTGGGCGCGTCGGGGCTGGCGTGCACCACGCGCACTTCCGGCTTAAACTTCATAAAGAGCGGGCATCCGCTCAGGCCGAGGCCCATCGCCGCCACCGCCGCCAGAGTCACCACACTACGCATTGTTTGCTCTCCTTTTTGGGTTTCGCAGGCCCATGCAGTGAGAATCAGAAGCGTCGGCAAACACAGTTGTTTCGGTCCACACTGGAATTGGTGGATACATGCCGTCGCTCTTGTCCCTCGATTGATAAGGCCCACACCTACGTTGCGTACGGTTACTCCCGGAACCAATGACTGTTACACCAGAAATTTGTGGCCGCCAGAGGGAATAAACGGCTCCGCTGCCGCAAAGGGGGGAAGGGACTCCGCAGGAAACACAAACGCCCCGCATGTCACGTAGCATGCGGGGCGCAAAAAGTGAAGCTGGGTCTGGTTAGCTGGCGCTGAGCGCCGCCGTGAGCGAGCCGAGCGTGTTGGCTACCCACTCGTTGGTCAGCTCATCGCTGACTTGCTGATAGCGCAGAAACTCGACGTGGCCGTCCAGGAACAGCACGTTTGAACCACCCGGGATGTGGTTGAACGCACCCACGTCTACCGCGACGATATCGAACATGATTGGCACTTCGCTCTGGCCCTGGGCCGATGCGGCCGGGTCATTGATGTTCGTGATGAGGAAACGCTCAATGCCTTCGCGCAGACGGTAAATCGTGTCCGAATTGCCGTTGCCGACTGGGACGTCGCCGTTGTTGCCATCGACGACATTGTCTACATCCTGGTCTAGAACCGCCTGTACGAAGCCGGGGCCGTCGGCAATCGCCTGCAGGATGGTGTCTGACGAACCTGGGTTCAGGCCGGCCAGCGCCTCCAGAAACTCAATCAACTGCGGCGGACCGCTACCGTTGGCAAGAACATTCGGGTCGATAGCGTCAGCCTCGCCACCGGCAATTGCCAGCACCTCAATCACGTCCAACGGCGCGCCACCCTGCGGGTCCTGCGCGTTGCTGAACTTGTCGAAGACATAGCCGATGTAGGTGTAGCTGCCGTCGATGGCACTGGCGCAGTTCGAGACGGGGTCGATGTAGCCAAGGCAATTGTTGCCAGCGGCGTCGACAATCCCGTCCTCAAGGTCGCCCAGTTCCGAGTCCGAGGGGCAAAACGCAACGTTGATGTCGGTCAGATACTCGGGATAAATCTGAAACAGATTGGGCCCCAAGTCAAAGCCCAGCAAGGTGGTGTCTCCCGTCGGCGCATCAGGGAAGTAGCCAATCTGTATAGTGGGGTAACGCTCGCCCTTGGACTCGTTCGAGTACATCTTGAAGACGAGGCCCCACTGCTTCAGATTGTTCTGACAACTGGCACGGCGTGCGGCTTCGCGCGCGCGGGCCAGCGCCGGCAGCAGGATGGCTGCCAGGATGCCGATGATGGCGATCACCACCAACAGCTCGATCA
>CAYMLC010000178.1:1106-2368 GCA_964390765.1 uncultured Nitrospirales bacterium | reverse complement strand
TCAAGGTGAATCCGCGATTTCTGGACTGCATAACGAGTGCTCCCAATAGTGTGTATGCGGCCTGCCCAAACGGAAAGAAATGAAACGCTCGGGAGCATAGAGCGGACGGGCGCGCTTGTCAACCCTTTGCAGTATTTACACTTCCACATGTTCTTTCCGATATTGCACTACGTCAGGACCCCGGGCACAATGCCACGACATCGCACGACCCGTACCCTCAACCGTCTGTCCCGCCCAAAGGAGCCGACCGACATGCGCGCTGCGCGACTGCCCCTCTTCGCCCTGCTCACGGGCCTGGCCCTCTTTGGCGTCTCGGCCTGCTTCCTTGGGTGTCCGCCCTCGCCGACGCCCGCGCCGGAGGGTGAGGGGGCGCCCGTGGTCGAAGGGGAGCCGTTACCGCCGGCGGAAGGCGAGGGTACCGAGGCTGCCGAAGGCGAGGGGGCGCCCGACGGCGAAGCGGAGACATTACCGCCGTCCGAAGGCGAGGGGGCGCCCGATGGCGAACCGATACCCAGCAACGCGTTCAATTACAGCTACGAGGTCGTGGCCGTCTATCCGCACGCGACCGACGCCTTCACGCAGGGCTTGCAGTACCGCGATGGCTGGCTGTACGAAGGCACCGGCCTGCGCGGCGGCCGCTCGTCGCTGCGCCTCGTCGACCTGCACTCGGGCGCGGTGGTGCAGCAAATCAATCTGGCCGACGAGTTCTTTGGCGAAGGCATCTGCCTCGTGGGCGACCGTGTTTGGCAGCTCACGTGGACCTCGCGCCGCGGTTTCATCTACGACGTGGGTACCTTCCAGCCGCTCGATAACTTCACCTACACCACCGAGGGCTGGGGCCTCACGCACGACGGCGAGCGCTTCATCCGCAGCGACGGTTCCGCCACGCTGACGTTCCACGCGACGGAGGGCTTCACCCCGCTCGGTACCGTCGAAGTGACGCAGAATGGGGCGCCGGTCCAGCGGCTTAATGAACTCGAATACATCGAAGGCGAAGTGTGGGCCAACGTGTGGCTGACCGATGACATCGTGCGTATCGACCCGGCCGCCGGCGAGGTGCTCGGCCGTATATCGCTGGCCGGATTGCTCACGCCCTTCGAAGCGGCGCGCGCCGATGTGTTGAACGGTATTGCCTACGACGCCGACAACAACCGCATCTTCGTGACCGGCAAGCTCTGGCCCAAGCTGTTTGAAATTCGCCTGGTGCCGCTGCCGTGAACATCGCGCACCCCGATGTCTTGCACGTGCGCACACTCCTGCTG
>CAYMLC010000178.1:0-1096 GCA_964390765.1 uncultured Nitrospirales bacterium | reverse complement strand
ACCGAGTTCAGCGTCGAGTGGAAAAAGGGCGCCCTGCAATACACGACCAGCAGCCTGACCGAATACCGCACTGCGCGCGTGCGCCCCAGCGAAGGGGCCTGGGCGGTCTTCTGGGCCTGTGTGGATTCGGCCCACGTCTGGGACTGGGAGCCGGTCTACATCGCAAGCCGTGAGTTTCAGGACGGTACCGCCTGGTCGGTGCGGCTTACACGCGGCGAGCAGGAGATGGAGAGCATCGGCTTCAACGCGTATCCGCGCAATGGCAACACCGCCCAGCCCACGCTGCCCTTCGTCACCTTCTGCGAGGCCGTGCGCCAGCTCGTCGGCGGGCGGCCGATGGGCATCGTCGAGTAGCCGCGCGCGCCGATGTTGCTCGGCATCGAAATCGGCGGCACCAAACTGCAGGCCTGTCTCGAAGCGGCCGACGGCACGCGCCGCTGGCACACCGGCACCGTCGATCGTGCTGCCGCGGCGGCCGGCATCCAGGCGTGGCTGACCGAGCTGCCCAACGCCTTGCAGATGGGGGCCACGCCGCTCACGGCCGTCGGCGTCGGCTTCGGCGGCCCGGTCGACGTGCGCACCGGACGCGTCGTGCGCTCGCATCATATCGACGGCTGGGAAGGCTTTCCGCTCGCCGAGTGGTGTGGCGAGCGCTTTGCCGCCCGGGTCGCCATCGATAACGACGCCAACGCCTCGGCGCTGGGCGAGGCGCGGCGGGGGGCGGGGCAGGGGCACGACCCCTTCTTCTACATGAACATTGGCAGCGGTATCGGGGGCGGGCTGGTCGAAGGCGGCCACGTGTATCGCGGTGGGGGGCGCGGCGGCATGGAGGTCGGCCATACGCTGGTGCCCGATGTCTGGGGTGATGGCCGGCCCGTGCGCCTGGAAGACCGTTGCTCAGGCTGGAATATCGAGGCGCGCCTGGCCCGTACCGGCTACGTGCCGGCCGCGAGTGCGCTGGCCCGGCACGAAGCCCCCACTTGTCGCGACCTGGGCGCCGCGGCCAACGACGGCGATGCCTTTGCCCGCGCCGAACTCGACCGCATCGGTCAGGCGGTGGGCGTGGCCCTGGCCAATGTGCTGGCCCTGTGTGCCC
>CAYMLC010000177.1:0-7299 GCA_964390765.1 uncultured Nitrospirales bacterium | reverse complement strand
GATTACCCGGCAGACGGCGCGCTGCAACGAGGGTAAAGGCATTGTCTCAATTCCGCGGCGCGCCGGAAGGCGGCGAAGTCGCCGTGTCGCGCGATCACCACCTCCTGAAAGGGCGCCGGCATGGCCGCCTGCATCGTGTCCGGATACCCGCCATCGACCGGTGCATCGTCGTCGAGTTCACCCAGGATATACAGCGATGGCTCGTCGACCTGCGGAAACAGCTCGCCCGGGTCGAGGCCCTGCCAGATGGGCGAGCCCGAAGGCGCCCAATACACCAGCGCACCGAGCTGCGGCGTGCGCGCGGCGGTAAAGGCCGACAGCGGCCCGCCGATGCTGTAGCCGCCGCCCGCAATGCGCGTCTCGTCGGCGGCGGGGCCAATCGTGCCGTCGAGGGCGAGCCCGATAGTTTGCTGGGCCAGTTGCACGAGCCGGTTGTGATACTGGAAATCCGTGAAGCGCAGGGGGCGCGTGTCGGGCACGAGTACGAGATAGCCCCACCTGGCCAGGGTCTCGTGCAGGCTCTGATGGTAGTAGGCCTGCACGTTCGACCCCATCACCCACACGAATACCGGCAGCGGACCCACGGCGTCCTGGGGTTCAAACACGGTGATGCCGAAGGGCTGCCCGTCGGCGCCGTCGGCCACATCGACCCGCCGCTCGACAATGGTGAAGGGGCCCTGCTCGGCGGGTGGCGTCTCGAAGAAGTTCGGCTCCCAGATGGGGAACAGCCGCTGTTCAATCGCGCCGCAGCCGCTGACGAGGCAGGCAATTGCAAGGGCGGTGACAATACGCATGGACCGTGCATCTCCTGTGCTGTTGCCCGGACAAACAACTACCGTACTGCGCTTGGTTCCCCGCGTTTCGAAACTGGATTGTTCCTGGCTACTGCCCCTGCCCGAGCGAATAACCGCGCACGCCGTCGAAGGTGTAGAGGTTCTCGGTCTTGATGACGTCGAAGCCGGCGTCCACGCAGGCGCGCTGCAATTCAATCACGTCGTGCGGCGTGACGGGGGTCCCCTCTTTTTCGCACGTGAAGCGGCAGCGCCAGTGGTCCGTGCAGAACGTTTCGCGAATGCCGTCTGGCCAGACCTTCACGCCGCGGTTCGTAATCATCTGCAACTGCAGGGGCCCGGGCGGCGTGGCGGCCAGGCGGGTGCCGAGCGCATCGGGCGCGCCCTCGGCCCAGTCGACAAATACATCCACGCCCACCAGTTCTTTGCGCTCGTCGTGCGAGGTGAGCTGGAAGTGGTCGGTATCGATCTTCTGGTACTGCGCGGGCCGCAGGTGCTCCGGCTCGGCGCCCAGGTGGTCGATGACGGCCAGGGTGAAATCGCGCGTGCCCAGCCGCTTGTGCTGGTACTGCGGCAGGTGGCTGAAGATGTCGGTGGTGTGCACGCCGTCTTCGATGGTCTTGAGCCACGCATTGTGGATGCGCTCGGCCGTCGTGGTCAGCCCCAGGTGCGCCAGCATCTTCACGGCACTCAACAACAGGCCCGAAGGGTTGGCGATATCCTGGCCGGCAATGTCGGGCGCGGAGCCGTGGATCGCCTCGAACATGGACGCCTGCATGCCGATGTTGGCGCTGGCGCACATGCCCACGCTGCCGGCCACCTGCGCGGCCACATCGCTCATGATATCGCCATAGAGATTCGGCGTGACGATAACGTCGAACTGGTCCGGCGCATCGGCCACGCGCGCCATGCCGATGTCGATGATGAGGTGCTCGGTCTCGATTTCCGGATAGGCCTCGGACAATTCGCGGAAGGTGCGATGGAAAAGGCCATCGGTCACTTTCATGATGTTGTCTTTGGTCATACAGGTCAGCTTGCGCCGCTTGCGGCTGCGCGTGTGCTCGAAGGCATAGCGCAGAATGCGCTCGCAGCCGGGTGCCGAAACGAGCTTGAGGCATTGCGTGACCTGCCGCGTCTGGCGGTGCTCGATGCCGGCGTAGAGATCTTCTTCGTTCTCGCGAATGATCACGAGGTCCATAAACGGATGGCGGGTCTCGACGAAGGGCGCATAGGAACGGCACGGGCGAATGTTGGCGAAGAGGCCGAGCGACTTGCGCAGCGTGACGTTGAGGCTCTTGACCCCCCCACCCTGCGGCGTGGTGATGGGCGCCTTCAAGAGCACGCCGTTCTGGCGAATCGTGTCCCATGCTTCGGGGGTAATACCGGCTGAGTGACCGGCCTTGTAGACGCGCTCGCCGACTTCAATCTCGTGCACCGCGATGGGCGCTTCCGCCGCTTCGAGCACCCGCAGGGTTGCCGCCATGATTTCGGGGCCGATGCCATCGCCGTGGGCGACCGCAACGGGAATGCGCTCGGTCATAACGTATCCTCTGCTGGAATGCCTTGCTGAACGCGAGAGCGTAGCCGCCTGAAACGCACTACTGCAATGCGGCGGACCGGCGGAACAGTGCCCGCGGTTTCGCGTAGACCGCCGCCCACGCGATCAGGACGAACTGCAGCGGGATGCGCGCTACCAGAAAACCATAGGGCGTGCTGGCGAAGCGTTCGCCGTGCGTGACCAGCATATCGATGTGGACGATGAAGAAGACCACGAGCATGGCGATGATGAGGCGCGCGGCCCACGCGCGTGTCGCGGGGACCAGCAAGGCCGCGCCCAACACGATTTCGGCCACGCCACTGACCGCCACCCAGAAGGCCGGCCAGGGAAACCACAGCGGCATGATGCTGATGTAGAAGCCGGGATTGACGAAGTGGTTGACACCCGCCGCGATATAGGCGAAGGCCATCAACACCAGCCCGGTCCACCACAGTACCGTACGCACGCTACGCAACCCCTTACCGCTCTTCCCCGGAAACCCTGCTCGCACCTGCCACGCGCAGGTCTTGCCGGCCCGGGACTGGCCAACGCTATGCACACGGATTCTTCACACATGGTTCGCGGACAGCAATTGCGTATCGGCCGGTTTCAGGGTACCAGTAAGGCAAGAGCCGTGTGCCATTCGAACCGGTGCACAGACCCGACGCTATCACGTCTGCGGTCTGGCATGGCAGGAGCGTGCGATGACGAAACGCAGTGCGTGGCCCTTGGGCCTGATCCCGTGTCTGGTGGTGGCCGTCGTATCGGCGGCCGCGCTGGCCCAGCATCACGCGGCGGACACCACGCTCGACCAGCGGGTGAGTCTGTCGGAGTTGTTGCGCACCATCCAGTTCTTCAACTCGGGTGGCTTTCATTGCAACCTGACGACCGAGGACGGGTACGCCCCGCAAGCGGACGTCGCGGCGCGCGCATGCAGCGCCCACCACAGCGACTATGCACCGCAGGACTGGACCATCGCACTCACGGAATTGCTGCGGCTGGTGCAGTTCTTCAATTCCGACGGCTACCACACCCAGTGCAACAGCGAAGACGGCTGTGCGCCGGGCGGCGGCGCGCTGCACGCATGCGACGGCACGCCCACACCGTCGCCCTCGCAACGCTCGGCCCTGGGCATGAACATCTCCGCACCGCGACACAGCGCAGATATGCCCTTCGTCAACCTCATGCATTCGACGGGCGGCTTCATCGATATCGCCACGTGGTCGTTGCTGATGGAAGACCTGGACGCGAATGGATGGCCCACCGAAATCGACGGTCCGGCCACCGTATCGCTCATGGGTTGGGCGGGTGAACTGGCACCGCACTTTCCGGCCGGCAACTATATTCTCTTGTACGAAGGCGCGGGCAAGCTCGAGGTAGATGGAGCGACCGAAGTAATCGGCAGCCGCGAGGTGAATGGCAACACGACCCGCGTGCTCTACAACTTCACACCGGGCAGCGAGGGCCTGTGGCTGACGCTGCACGAAACCGACCCGGACAATACCGGCAACCACCTGCGCAACATCCGTTTCCTCTTGCCCGGCCACGAGCAGGACTACGCCACGCAAATCTTCAACCCGCGCTTCCTGCAGGCGTGGCAGGACTACAGCGTTTTCCGCCATGTGCAGTCGATGCAGGTGTGGCCGTTCCAGCAAGACCTGGAGGAAGATCCCTTCAGCTTGCTCGATGTGGAATGGAGCGACCGCGCCCTGCCCGGAGACTTTCGCTGGGGACTGCGCTGGTCCCACGAAACCGCTATCGCCTTGTCGAACCGCCTGCAGTCCGACATCTGGATCACCATCCCGCACACGGCATCGGAAGACTATGTCGAGCAGCTCGCACAACTGGTGCTGGCACAACTCGACCCCGGCCTGCGCGTCTATCTGGAATATACCAATGAACCCTGGAACCCGATGTCGGCCACCTATGTCTGGCTGCGTGAGCAGGGCCTGGCCGAGGGTCTGGGCACCGTGGCGGGCATGGGCGACACGACCGACGAAACGATCATTGCACTGCGCAAGTATTCGCAGCTGGCGGTGCAATACACCGGTATCTTCGATGCCGCCTTTGCCGCTGCCGGACGCGAGGCGGACCTCGTGCTGGTCTATGGCGGCTTCGAGAATGTCTATCACTACAACGAAGACGAAGACGGTGTGGAGAATGGCAACGAACTGGGCGCACTCTACTACCCGGTCGCCGGGCGCCCGGCCTACACCTACTTCGATGCGTGGGGCACGACCAGCTATATCGCGGGCGGGCTGGGCTTCGAGCATCAGTACGTGGCGATGAACTGGTCGGTCGACGAACTGATTACCTACATCCAGACGGGTCAGCAGCCCGCTACGGATACGGTGGTCCTGCCGACCATCCCGGGCACCGACATCAAGGAAAGTACCCTGGCCGCCACGCTGCACGGGCTGGAAGACATGCACGCCTTCGCCGAACGCTACGGCATGCACCACGTGGTGTATGAAGGCGGCCCGCACCTGGTGGCGCTGCAGTTCGGCTGGAATCCGGAGCGTGGCGAATACGCCTTGACCGACGAAGAGTTCGAGCGCATCGACAGCCTGTTCTCGCGCGCCATAGAAGACGAACGCCTGGAAGGCATCATGACGACGCTGCTGGAAGGGGCGCGCGACGCGGGCGTAAAGACGCACGTGATGTTCGATTCTTCGGAGCTGCCCGGGCTGTCGCAGTGGAGCAAGTTCGGCTTCCTCAGCCACATCTTCCAGGACTTCAGCACGTCGCCCAAATACCGCGCCACGCAGGCGTGGATGCAGGCGAACCCGCGCTGGTGGAGCAGTCTGCAGCGAGAGGACCTGTAGCACGCGGGGGGGTGCGCGAAGGTGGGCACGCGCTTGCGATGGGGCCGGCCCAGGGTGTAAGCAGGCCCCATGGCGGATGCAGACGTAATACGACGCACGCGTGCTGACGAAGACGAGCGCTTTCGGCCCGGGGCCGACCTGAGCGGGCAGGACCTGGCGGGCGCGGACCTGTCGGGGCGGCGCTTATCGGGCGCGAATCTGCGCGGCACGAACCTGGAACACGCCCAGCTGCAGGGCACACTGCTCGACGGAGCCGACCTGCGCGAGGCGCGGTGCGCCGGCGCCAACCTGCACCTGGCGCAGCTGGGCGGCGCCGATGTCAGCGGCGCTGACTTTAGCGGCGCGCGGCTCGAACGCTGCGGGCTGGTGGGCACGCGCGGGCACCGCGCCAACTTCACCGGCGCCCGGCTCTACTATGCGCGGCCGGGCAACGCCGATCTGGTCGGCGCCGTCTTTCGCGAGGCGGACATTACGCGTTGCATCTTTCGCCGCGCCGACCTGCGCAACGCCGACTTCACGGGGGCAACCGGCCGCGCCAACTTCGACCGCGCCAACCTGGAAGGGGTGCAGGGGCTATGATCATCGGCCACTTCCTGCTCGACGCGAATGAGGCCAACGCCTTTGTGCTGGGTTGTGAAGCCACCGGCGAGGCGGCGCTGATCGATGCGGGCGCGGCCGACCCGCGCATCGCGCGCTTCCTCGACACACACGGTCTGCGGCTGACGCAGATACTCATCACGCACGGGCACTGGGACCACGTGGACGGATTGGCCGCGTTGCTGAAGACGTTTCCCGTGGCGGTGTACAGCTATGCCGGCAACGTGGGGGGCGTGGCGACGCAACGGCTGGCGCATGGCGACAGCGTGCAGGTGGGCGAATTGCGCGGCCGCGTGGTGCATACGCCCGGCCATACGCCCGATGGCATCAGCTTCCTGTTCGACGGCGCCGCGTTCTGCGGCGATGCCCTGTTCAGCGGGTCGGTGGGCGGCACCTCCAGCGAGGCCGACAACGCGCGCCAGCTTGCCGCGATTCGCGAGCACCTGTTCAGCCTGCCCGACGAGACCGAGATCTTCGTGGGCCACGGCCCGTCCAGCACCATCGGTGTCGAGCGGCGTTACAACCCGTTCTTCGTCTAGCGCGCGGTCAGTGGCGCAGCCGCTCAAACGGTATCGCACCCTCGGCGCCGCCCGGTCCGTACCACCGCAGGTCCAGTTCCTGGCCCATGTAATCTTCGAAGTACTCCAGCCGCAGCGGATGCAGCCCCGGCGCCAGCGCCATGCGCCCTTCGCGGGTGCGTGCGCTGTGTGAGCCGTCGTTGTCGACCACCTGCACGCCGTGCAGATAGAGGCGGCTGCCGTCGTCGCTTTCGACCTCGAAGCGGTACATGCCCGGCGCCGTCACTTCGAGGTAGCCCTCGAACAGTATTGCGTAGTGGTCGTCGCGGTCGGCCAGCGCCGCCACATCGAAGCTGCGCGCAATACCGACGCCGCGTGGCGACAGCGTATCGAAGCGTGGCAGCCGCTCGAAGGTCCCTTCGTAATAGGTGAAGCGCAGTCCGGGGTCAGTCGGCTTGGGCGCCATGGCGGCCACGGGTTGGACGCGCCGGAACGCCGCGGTCACCACGGCACTGCGCGGCCAGCCATCGGGCGTAAACAGGGCCGCGCGCACAGTGGTGGTCGCCTTGATACGCACGCCCCCGTCGATCTCCTCGTTCAACCGATTGCCCAGCCGGCCGATGGTGTCGCCCTGGCGATTCATGACGGCAATCTGCTTGGGGTAGGTGTTCGACGCAGCGCGCGGCACACTGCCGTCGAGCGTGTAGTGTACGGTCAGGTGCGGGTGCGGATTGCGCATGGTGATGTTGGCGGTGTCGACGAATTCATACGGCGGCACGATGCGCAGCCCCAGTTCGAGCTCGCTGAGGTTCACACGATAGGCAATCTCGGTATCGCCGGTTTCGGCATCAAAGACGCGATAGAGCAGATGCGCGGGGTCGTATTCGTTCGCTTCCCACTGCACATCGATCAATCCGACGCTGTGGCGCGAGTCCGCAGCCGGCGCCACGCGGTAGGGATTGAACTCGGGCGATTCGATCTGGTTGACGCCTGCAAACTGCAGTTCAACCAGGTCGAAGTCGAGCCCGCGC
>CAYMLC010000176.1:0-7337 GCA_964390765.1 uncultured Nitrospirales bacterium | reverse complement strand
ATGCCGCGGCCACCTGCTGGTTCGCTTGCCCGTGCGCATGTTGGCGAAGCGGGCCCCGCGGGCGCAACGGTCAGGCCGCGGGCGTAACAGTCTGGCCACCGGCGCAAGGGCCGCCGCGCCTATTCCACCGTCACACTCTTGGCCAGGTTGCGGGGCTGGTCCGCATCGCGGCCGAGGTTCACCGCCACGTGATAGGCGAAGAGTTGCAGCGGAATGGCGACGACGAGTGGGCTGAACGCTTCGTCGCACGCGGGCACCTCGATGAGGTCGTCGCACAGCTTGGGCAGCTGCGTATCGCCCTCGGTGCCAATGCCCAACACGATGCCGCCGCGCGCACGAATTTCCTCGATGTTACCCAGCACCTTCTGATAGACCGCGCCCTGCACGGCGATGGCCACCACGGGCAGGTGGTCCGTAACCAGCGCGATGGGTCCGTGCTTCATCTCGCCGGCGCCGTAACCTTCGACGTGGATGTAGCTGATTTCCTTCAGCTTGAGTGCGCCTTCGAGCGCGCTCGGATAATTGAAGGTGCGGCCGATGAACATCGCGTGGCGCACGTCGCGGTACTTGGGCAAGGCCGCACACGCCTGCACGGTGGCGGCCCGGGCCAGGCATTGCTCCATGGCGGCGGGCACGGCGGCCAGCGTCTTCAGGTGCGCGGCCATCTGTTCGGCCGTCAGCGTTCCGCGCGACTGGCCCGCATGCACCGCCAGCAGCGCCAGCGCGGCCACCTGTGCGGTGTAGGCCTTGGTCGACGCCACCCCAATCTCGGGACCCGCCTGCGTATAGACGAGGCCGTCGGCCAGACGCGCGATGCTCGAGCCCTGCACGTTCACCGCCGCCACCACCCGCGCCCCGGCACGCTTCGCCAGCCGCACGGCTTCCAGGGTGTCGGCCGTCTCGCCCGATTGGCTGATGGCCACCACCAGGGTGTCCGCGTCCACCACTGGCTGCCGGTAGCGGAACTCAGAAGCGAAATCGACTTCGGCCGGCACGCGGGCGAATTGTTCGAAGTAATAGCGCGCCACCAGCCCGGCGTGCCACGCGGTGCCGCACGCGACCAGCACGATGCGGCGCACGCCCGCCCAATCCACGGCGCCGAAGCCCAGCTCGGGCAAGACCACGGCCCCGTCCTGCGTATAGGAGACCAGCAGATGCCGCAACACATCGGGCTGCTGGTGAATCTCCTTCAGCATGAAGTGGGCAAAGCCCTCTTTCTCCGCCGCTTCGGCCCGCCACGTAATCTCGGTGACCGGCCGTTCGACCGGTTCGCCCGTGGTGGTCTGCACGCGGTAGCCGTCGGGGGTCAGCGTTGCGAGGTCGCCCTCTTCCAGATAGACCACCTGCCTGCTGTGGGGCAGTACCGCCGGCACGTCCGACGCCACCAGCCATGCGCGGTCCGTTTGCGCCAGCAACAGGGGACTGCCGCGCCGCGCCGCCACCAGCGTGCCCGGTGCATCGCTGGCGGCGACCAAGATGGCGTAGGCGCCCTCGGCCTCGGCGAGGGCCGCGGCTACCGCGCCCGCCAAATCGCCCGCACAGTCGCCCGCATAGTGCCGGCCGATGCATTGCGCCAGCACCTCGGAGTCGGTCTCGCTCGCAAAGGCAACGCCGTCTTCTTCGAGGCGGGCGCGCAGGTTGCGGAAATTCTCGATGATGCCGTTGTGCACCAGCGCGATACGTCCGCTGGCGTCGACGTGCGGGTGGGCGTTGGCCTGCGTCGGCGCACCGTGTGTGGCCCAGCGCGTATGGCCGATGCCCGTGGCGCCCGGCGCCGCTTCGGGGGTGGCCGCGTCGAGCAGCGCCTGCAACTTGCCGACCGCGCGCACGCGATGCAGCACGCCGTCGGCTACCGTAGCCACGCCCGCGCTGTCGTAGCCGCGGTATTCGAGACGCGCGAGACCGTCGAGCAAGCAGGGCAGCGCCGGCGCCGTGCCACAGAAGCCGACGATGCCGCACATGCCGCGCGCCCCGGCCGCTTACAGCGCAACCTGGCGGTCGCGCAATTGCTCGAGGGCGGCGTAGTCCGTGAGGTCACGAATCAGGGGCGTCACGCTGACGACGCCAGCTTCGATGGCTTCGAAGTCGGTGCCTTCCGCCGCTTCGTGCGCGGGCTCGGCGCCGCCAATCCAGTAGTAGCGCCGGCCGCGCGGGTCCAGGCGCTCAATCACTTCATCTTCATAGTGGCGGCGGCCCATGCGCGTGAAGCGCAGCCCGCGCAGTTCTTCGTACGGCACAGCCGGCACATTGATGCTGTACGCCACCTGTCCGGGCAGCCCGTGCTCCAGCACGTGTGCCGCCATACGCGCCGCCACTGCGGCACCAGTGCCAAGGTGTTCGTGGCCGTAGCGGGCCATCGAGACCGCCAGCGCGGGCAACCCCAGCAGCATGCCCTCATAGGCGCCTGCCACCGTTCCGCTATAGGTCACGTCGTCGCCGAGGTTTGGACCGTCGTTGACACCCGAGACCACAAGGTCCGGCCGTTCACCCAGAAGGGCGCGCACCGCCAGCATCACACAGTCCGTGGGCGTGCCGTCGATCGCGTACCAGTTTGGTTCTATCTGGCTGGCGCGCAGGGGCTTGTGCAGCGATACGCCATGGCCGACCGCACTTTGTTGCGACTCGGGGGCGTACACCCGCACATCGCCCAGTGGTGCCAGGGCATCGGCCAGCGCACGGATACCCGGTGCACGGATACCGTCGTCATTGGTTACGAGAATAAGTGGTCGGGGCATGGGCGTCTCCGATTCAAGCGGGGGATAGCACACGCGGTGCGGCCGCCGCAACAGCGGTTTGGCAGCGGCAAGGATTTATTGAAATTGCTGCGGGTATGCCAGATTTTACCTTGTTTAAGTCACCTGCTTATGCTATATTCACGCTACCCTAGGGGAAAGGATCGCCGGGCTGTGGGAACAGACGCTCTACATGCTGGTGGCGAAAGCACCGCTTGAGTACTGGGGATGAGGCATGCATCCGGAGGGTATAGAATCCAGCTTGCCGCGCATCTTGATCGTCGATGACGAGATGAGTATCCGCGAGGCACTGTCGCGCTGGTTTACCATGCGCGGCTTTGCGGTCGAGGTGGCAGCGAGTGGACCGGCCGCGCAGGCGCTCTGTCGCGAGCAGACCTTCGACGTCATGACGATGGACCTCGAAATGCCGGAAATGACCGGCTTCGAAACCATTGCGGCACTGCGGGAGCAGGGGGTGGTGTCGCCCATCGTGGTGCTCACGGGGTATCCGAAGAACGCCGAGTATGCGTTTGAATTGGGGGCGGCGCGCGTCTTGACCAAGCCCATTCGCCTGCGCGAACTGGAGGCCGAGGTGCGCGCCGTGATAGAAGGCGTAGCCGGCGAGCGCAGTTGAGCACCAATCCCGCCTATCTTTAACCAGTGCCCAGCGCTGGACTTAGTGCTGCATGATTTGCTACCCTTTCGCTGGCGGCGGTCCGCTACCGTTCGGGGAGGTCGTGCGGCTGCGCCGCTCCGGAACGTCACGTTTCGCTCCCACGACCGGAAGCCATTGGCCGCCGTGCGCCCCGTGGCGGGCGGCCGCAGCAGTACGCTTTCAGAGGACGGGCACCATGAGCGCGGAAAAAGCGAAAAAGAAGAGCCAGGCCAAGCGTACGAGCGCCCAGCAGGGCGAGAGCGCCAAGCGTGCCAGCGCGAAAGCACCGGCCGCGAAGAAGGCGAGCACCGGCAAGAAGCCAGCTGCCGCCGCCAAAGCGTCCGCCAAGTCCCGTTCACGGAAGCCCGGCGCGCAGCAGTCCGGCGCGCAGAAGCCGGGCGCAAAAAAATCCGGGGGCAAAACGGCTGCGGCGCGTACCTCCGGTGGCAAGCCAGCCGCCGCCAAGAAATCGGACGCCAAGAAGTCGGACGCCAAGCAGCCGGCCACCAAGAAGAGCAAGACCAAGCAGGCCGCTGCCAAGCAGGGCGCAGCCAAGCAGGCCGCTGCGGCCGATACCCAGGCCAGCAGTGGCAAGTCCGCGCCCGCGACTGCGGCCGATGCCGCGGCAAAGCCCGTGCCGGGTAAGTCGACGCAGGCGGCACGCACCCGCGCCACCGGCAAGGTCATCTCGCGTCAGTTCATGGTCGAATTGGGCCAGAGCATACGCGAGGCCGTGGCGCCCTATGCCAAGGCCGTAAAGGGCCGCGAAATCGTGAGCGTGGCCACCAGCGGCGACCCGACCTTCGAGTTGGACCGCATCGCCGAGAAGGCCTTGCTCACCTTTCTCAAGCGTGCCAAGGCGCCCGTGGCCTATTACTCAGAAGACTCCGGCTATTCGACATTCAGCAGCCAGCCACCGCGCCACCTGCTGGTGGTCGATCCCATAGACGGCACGCGCGCGGCGAAGAGTGGCTTCGAAGGCTGTGTGGTTTCGCTGGCCAGTACGCGGGTCATC
This sequence comes from uncultured Nitrospirales bacterium, assembly GCA_964390765.1. Lineage (GTDB taxonomy): Bacteria > Hydrogenedentota > Hydrogenedentia > Hydrogenedentales > JAGMZX01 > CAYMLC01. The sequence continues at coordinate 2,935 of CAYMLC010000176.1, read as the reverse complement.
GAGCGGCCCACCATCCGCGACCTCGATTCCGGCTGCGTGGTCGAGCTGCTGGGCGACCGGACCTTCTACGCCGAGCGCAGCGGGGGCGTGCGCATCTATGAAGGCGGTACGCTGCGCAAGCCCAAGCTGAGCACGAACACCGATCTCGAGACGGTCACGTGGTCGATGACGGTGCCGGCGCGCCCGGCTGAACTCATCTTCCCGACGGCTGCGCGGCTGATCGACCTGACCAGCCTGAAGGGCGGTTTCTTCGCCGACAACAGCACCTCGTTCAGCCTCACGCGCCTGCTGACCAATCAGCTCGATGCATGTGTCGATTTTGCCAGCCGCTTCATGCGCGACATTCCGGAGGTGGTGCACGACCACTTCCTGAACGCCGGGCGCGGCATTGTGCTGGGCATTGCCCCCTACGATTTCGCCGCGGCGCTGCTCATCGCGCAGGAAGCGGGCGCAGTGGTCACCGATGCCTACGGCAACGGCTTCGACGACGTGTTGCTGCTCGACAGCAGCGAGGCGAACCACCAGACGATCATCGCCGCCAGCAACCCGGAACTGCATGCGACGCTGCTGCAATTCTTCCAGACGCGCATCCGCCAATACGAAGAGTTGTTGAAGCGGCGCGCCGCGGCCGCCAAGGGTTGATGGGTTTCCCTTCCCCGCGGGCGCTCGCGTAGAATCCAGGCATGCTCGCCGAGTCGCTGCCAAAGCCCAATGTGTGGTCGGTCTCTGACCTGACCAGACGCATCAAGGGCACGCTCGAACGCGAAGTGGGGCAGGTCTGGGTGGCCGGCGAAATCTCGAACTGGAAGGTCTCGCCCACGGGCCACGCCTACTTCACGCTGAAAGACGCGCACAGCCAGATCGACGGCGTCATGTTCCGCGGCAAGCTGATGCGGCTGAAGTTTCGCCCGGAAAGTGGCCTCGCCATTATTGCGGGCGGCATGGTCAGCGTCTACGAGCGGCGGGGCAATTACCAGATCATCTGCGACACGCTGCAGCCCCAGGGGCTCGGGGCGCTGCAGCTGGCCTTCGAGAAGCTGAAGCGGCAGTTGGCCGAAGAGGGGCTGTTCGACGAGGCGCACAAGCAGCCACTGCCCCTCTTGCCGCGGCGTATCGGCATTGTCACCTCGCCTACGGGGGCGGCCATTCGCGATATTCTGCACGTGCTGCGGCGGCGCTTTGCCAATGTGCACGTGCTGCTCTATCCCACGCGCGTGCAGGGCGACGAAGCCGCGGCGGGCATCGTGCGCGGTATCGAGGCGCTCGAAGCCTACGGGGTCGACGTCATGATCGTCGGTCGCGGTGGGGGCTCGCTCGAAGACCTGTGGCCCTTCAATGAAGAGGCGGTCGTGCGCGCGGTCTTCGCCGCCAAGACGCCCATCATCTCCGCCGTAGGACACGAGGTCGACTTCGCCCTCACCGACTTCGCGGCCGACGTGCGCGCGCCTACCCCTTCGGCGGCCGCCGAACTGGTGGTGCGCGAGCAGCGCGAACTGGCCGAGCGCATCGCGCAATTGCGCCAGCGTGCCGCCCAGGCGCTGGGGCGCCAGCTCGAGCAGGTGCGCCACCGCGTGGCCATGGCGGGCGGACACTATGCCCTGCGGCGACCCGATGAACTGGTGCGCGAACACCGGCAACGCGCCGACGACTTGCGCGAGCGCCTCGACCAGGCCCTGCACGAGGTGGTGCAGGACCGCCGCCAGCGCACGCAGAGCGCCACGCGCAGCTTGGCGCTGCTGTCGCCCGACAGCCAACTGCGCCGCGCGCGCGAACGCCTGGCCGCGCTGCGCGAGCGTCTGAAGCTGGCGGGTGGGGTACGGCCGGAGCGCGACCGTGCGCGGCTTCGCCACGCGGTCGGCCGGCTCGAGGCGCTGAGTCCACTGGCGATTCTGAGCCGGGGCTATGCGCTGGCCTTTGATGCCGAAGGCGCCCTGGTGCGGCGCGCGGGCGACCTGCAGCCGGGCGACCGGCTGTACGTGCGCCTGGGCGAGGGCGCCGCGCGAACAACGGTAGACCAAACGGAGGAAGAGCCCCGTGGCCCAGCCGAGCTTTGAAAAAGACCTGGAGAAATTGGAGTCGGTGGTGGCCGCGCTCGAGGAAGGGGGCCTGTCGCTGGACGAATCGCTGAAGCGCTTCGAGGAAGGGGTGAAGCTGTCGCGCCGCTGCGAGAAGGCGCTGCACGAGGCGGAGAAGAAGATCGAGGTCCTGATGCGCGCGGCCGACGGCGAATTGGAGACCGCGCCCTTTGATGAGGAGACGGCGGACGAAGCCGCGGCCGAGGATGCCGGCAAGGGCAAGCGCAAGGCGGCCGCGAAAGCTGGGGCGCCCGCGGCGGACGAAGGGGGCACCACCGCCAAGGCGGATGCCGACGCCGATGCCGACAGGGAAGAAGACGGAGAACTGCTTTTTTGACACCGGTGCGTAGCTATCTGCGCGAGCGGGCCGAGCGCGTGGAGCACGCGCTCGAAGCCGTGGTCGCGGCCTATGATGACGGGCCGCCGCCCATGTGCGAAGCCATTCGCTACGCGCTGTTCAGCGGCGGCAAACGGCTGCGGCCGGTACTGTGTCTGGGTGCGGCCGAGATGCTGGGCGCGCGCGAAGACGAGGCGATGCCCGCCGCCTGCGCGCTCGAGATGATCCACACGTATTCACTCATCCACGACGACCTGCCCGCCATGGACAACGACGATCTGCGGCGCGGCAAGCCAACCCTCCATAAAGTTTACGGTGAGGCCATGGCCATTCTGGCGGGCGACAGCCTCTTGACGATGGCGTTTGACGCCGCCGCGCAGACTGGCCGGGTGGATGTGGTACGCGAGCTGGCGCTGGCCTCGGGCGCGACGGGCATGGCGGGCGGCCAATGCCTGGACCTGCAGGCGGTGGGGCAGCGCATCGGCCTGCACGACTTGCAGCGTATCCACGCACTCAAGACGGG
>CAYMLC010000175.1:0-7374 GCA_964390765.1 uncultured Nitrospirales bacterium | reverse complement strand
GCACATCGGCGAGCGCGCCCTGGCGGCGCCGCGGGGCAACATCGTCGACCGCAGCGGCACACCGCTGGCGACCGACCGGCGCGTGGCGTCGATCTGGGCCGACCCGCGCGCCGTGCCGGACCCCACGCGCCTGGCGCTGCTGCTCAATATTGAGCTGGGTCTGGACGAGGCCTTTGTGATTGACCGCTTGAGCCGGCGCGACAGCCAGGGCTATCCGCGCAAGTTTATCTGGCTCAAGCGTTGGCTGGTTGACCACACCGAGCTGGACGTCGAGGCGCTGCTCGAGCGGCTGGGCGAGGGGGTCTATGCGCGCTACGAGCCGCTGCGCTTCTATCCGCAACGCGACACGGCGGCGCATGTGGTGGGCTATACCAACCGGGTGGGCGACGCCTCGGCCGGGGTTGAGTTGCTCTACGACGACGCGCTGCGCGGCGAGCCGGGCTATCTGGTCTCGCGCGTGGACCGCGACCGGAACCTGCTCGACTCGATGCATCTGCGGCACCGCCCGGCACAACGGGGCCACGACGTGGTGCTGACGATCGACACGGCGGTCCAGCACACGCTGGAAGTCGCGCTGGACAATGTGCTCGAAGCCAAGCCGGCCAAGCACGCGATGGGCATGCTGCTCGACCCGTGGACGGGCGCCATCCTGGCGTTCGCGTCGCGGCCGGCCTTCGACCCGAACCACTACAACGACGCGACGGATGCCCAGCGCAAGAACAGCGCGGTGACCGACGTGTTTGAGCCGGGTTCGGTGTTCAAGATGCTGACGGCGGCGGCGCTGCTCGAAGAGGGGCTGGTGACGCTGGATTCTGAATTCGACTGCGAGCGGGGTGCGTGGCGGCGCTATGGCCACCGCATCCGCGACGTACACCACCTGGGGGTGGTGCCGTTTCGCGAAGTGATTGTGCAATCGAGCAACATCGGCACCATCAAGGCGGCGGACCGGCTGGGCGCCGAACGGCTGTACGCGTGGGTGCGCAACTTCGGTTTCGGCCGCCCGGCGACCACGGACTTCACGGGTGAGAGCTGGGGGTTGGTGCGTCCGCTCGAGAAGTGGCACCGCACCTCGATGAATGCGGTGCCGATGGGCCAGGAGATCGCGGTGACCCTGCCGCAGTTGGCGCAGCTCTTCGCCGTGATCGCGAATGGCGGCCGCATGGTGACGCCGCACGTGGTGGCCGGCATCCGCGCGCCCGGCAGCGATAGGCGCGAACCGCGCACGCCGCCCGCGGGCCGCCGCATCATCAGCGAAGAGACCGCGGCCCTGCTGCGCGAACTGGCGCGCGCCGTGGTGGAAGAGCCGCAAGGCACCGGCCGCCGGGCCGCGCTGCGGGACTACACGGTGGGCGGGAAAACGGGCACGGCGCAGGTGGCGCTGCCCAATGGCGGGGGCTATTCCGAGGACAAGCGCAACGCGGTCTTCTGTGGTTTTGCGCCGGTCGAGCAGCCCGCCCTCGTGGGTGTGATTGTTGTGCGTGAACCGGCGGAGCAGCCGTGGTCGGGCGGCCGGGTGGCTGCGCCGGTCTTTCGCGAGGTGATGCAGAAAGCGCTGGTGCGGCTGAACGTGCCGAAGTCGCCGCCGCGCGACACGACGCTGCTGCTGGCGGACCATGGCGACCCCGAGCTCTTGGATCCGGGTGGCATCGAGACGGTGGACCTTGGCAGTGTGGAACCCGACGCGCCGGCGCCGGATGAAGCGGAGGAGATGCTGGCGGAGAGAGAGGCTGGTGATGCAGCCGTAACGGCGCAACCCATCGGGCCGGGCGAACTGCCCGACTTGCGCGGGCTGACCAAGGCCCAGGTGAAGCAGCAACTGGCGGCCCTGGGCGTCGCCTGGGATGCGCGCGGCGCGGGCCGGGTGGTGGCGCAGCAACCCAAACCGGGCACGCCCCTGGCCGAGGTGCGGCTGTGCCGGCTGGATTTTGAAGGGGTGCCGCCACGAAAGGAACACGCGGATGACGCGTGAGGAATGGGCGCCTGCGCTGGAGCGTGTGCCGGAAGAGGTGCCCGAATGCGCGCTGCAGGGCGTGGCGGAAGATTCGCGCCGCGTGCAGCCGGGCTATCTGTTTGTGGCTTCGGTGGGCGTCCGGCACGACGGGCACGACTATGCGGAGCAGGCGGCGCGGCAGGGTGCGGTGGCCATTGCGGGTGCGCGCGAGGGCGTGACCGAGCTGGCGGGGCTGCCGTATGTGTACACGCCACACCCGCGGCGCGCACTGGGCCGGCTGGCGCAGCGGCTGGCGGGCGACCCCACGCGGGCGCTGACGGTGGTGGGCATTACGGGCACCAACGGCAAGACCAGTGTGGCGCTGCTGCTGCAGGCCATTTTACGGGCGGCCGGGCACGAGGCCGCGAACTTCGGCACGATTGCGTATGACCTGGGCCGCGAGCAACGGCCCGCCCCGCTGACCACGCCGTTTGGTGAGGACCTGGCAGAGCTGTTTCGCGCGGCGCGCGACGGCGGTGCTACCCACGTGAGTATGGAAGTGAGTTCGCATGCGCTGGACCAGGAGCGTGTGGCGGGCGTGCACTTTGCCGCGGGCGCGTTTACCAATCTCACGCAGGACCACCTGGATTACCACGGCACGATGGAGAACTACCGCGCGGCCAAGCTGCGGCTGTTCGGCCTGCTCGATGCCGACAGGGGTCTGGCGGTGGTCAATGCGGACGACCCGCACGCGCAGCACTTTCTCGACGCCGCACCGCGCAACCGGCTGACCTTTGGTGCCGAGGGCCACGTGCGCGCGGTCGATGTGTATCCGACCTTTCGCGAGACCCGCTTCACCCTGCAATCGCCGTGGGGCGAGGCGGGCCTCTACTTCCGGCTGCTGGGCCGCCACAACGTGAGCAATGCCCTGTGCGCGGCGGCGCTGGCCGGCGGGCTGGGCGTGCCGTTCGACGCGATCCTCAGCGGTCTGCACGACTTTACGGCGGTGCCCGGCCGCTTCGAGGAGGTGGCGCGGCAACAGCCCTTTCAGGTGATTGTCGACTATGCCCACACCGATGATGCGCTGCGCAATGTACATGCGGCCGCCCGCGAAGTGGCCGACCACCGCATCATCACGGTGTTTGGTTGTGGCGGTGACCGCGATCGCGGCAAGCGCCCGCTGATGGCGAAGGCGGTGGCGGAAGGTGCGGACTACGCCATCTTGACCTCGGACAATCCGCGCACGGAATCGCCGCAGCAGATTCTGCAGGACACGGAGGCGGGCCTCGTGCAGGCGGGCTGGCAGCGCGGCCGCGAGTACGCTTTGATCGAGGATCGGCGTGCGGCGATCTATGAAGCGATTCAGCGCGCGAACAATGGCGACGTGGTGCTCATCGCGGGCAAGGGCCACGAGGACTATCAGATCGTGGGCACGGAACGGCGTGCCTTCGACGACCGCGCCGTCGCGCGCGAAGCACTGCGGGAGCGTGGCGCATGAGCTGGCCCTATGATCTGGCGACGCTTGCGCAGTGGCTGGGCGTGCCGGCGCCGCCGCAGCCGGTGCAGGTGTTGCACGCCAGCACGGACACACGCACGCTTACGCCGGGCGCACTCTTCTTTGCGTTGCGCGGGCCGAACTTCGACGCGGAGTCTTTCGTGGCCGAGGCCTTCGCGCGGGGCGCGGCTGCGGCCGTCTGTACGCGCCCGCACCCGGAGGGTCCGTGCCTGGTGGTTGATGATGCGCACGCCGCCCTCACCCAGGTGGCGCGCCAGCACCGCACGCGCCATCCGGTGCCGATGTTCGCGGTGACCGGATCGGTCGGCAAGACCACGGTGAAGGATTTCACCGCCGCGCTGCTGGCCACGCGCTACACGGTGTTGCATACGGCGGGCAACCTGAACAACGAGATTGGCGTGCCGCTGACGCTCTTGAAGCTCGACGATGCAATCGACTTTGCCGTGGTCGAGATGGGCGCGAACCACAAGGGCGAAATCGGGCGGATGGCGGCCCTGGCGCGGCCCACGGCCTCGGCGGTGACGATGGTGGCGCCGGCGCACCTGGAAGGTTTCGGCACGCTGGACGACATCGAGCGGGCGAAGGGCGAGATCGCCGAGCAGTTGCCGGCCGACGGCGTGTTCTTCGAAAACGTGGACGACGAGCGCTGCCGCCGTATCGCCCAGCGTACGCCCGCGCGTAAGGTGCGCTGGGGGCACAGCGGTGAGTATGTGCTGCACGACGTGCACTTTGATGAAGCGGGCGAATTGAACGTGACGATCGACCCCATCGGTACGCTGCGGCTGCCCTTGCCGTTTCGCGCGCACGCCCGCAATGTGGCGCTGGCGTGTGCGGTGGCGCACCAGCACGGGGTGACGGAATTTGAGGCGCCGTTGCGCGCGGCCTGCGGCAACATGGCGCGCTTTCGGGTGCGGCAGGTGGGCGGCCTGACGGTGCTCGACGACAGCTACAACGCAAACCCGACCAGCATGGCCGCGGCCCTGGAGGCGCTGGCGGCGCGTCCGACGAAGGGCAAGCGCTATGCCGCGCTGGGCGCCATGCTCGAATTGGGCGCGGATGCGGCCGCGTATCACCGCACCCTGGGCGAGCAGGCGGCGGCTGCGGCCGATGTGTTGTATGCGTATGGCCCGCACGCGGAAGACACCGTAGCGGGCGCACGCGCCACCGGGCAGACCGAGGCCTACGTCTTTGCCGAGCACGCGGCCATTGCCGCCGACGTGGCGGAGCGCACCCAGCCGGGCGACGTGCTGCTGTTGAAAGGCTCGCGCGGGATGCGCATGGAGCAGGTACTGGCCGCGCTGGAACAGCGCCAGGCCGTGGAGGACGGACCCGAATAGGGCCGCGCGGCAGGGCGCCGTTGTGCGCTTTGCCGGGCGGCCGATAAACTACGCGCTTCCCCCCTGGGCTGCGCGAGGACCCGAATGCTGTATTACTTGTCGGAGTGGCTGGTGCCGTATTTTGGCCCGTTCAACGTGCTCACCTACAACACGGTGCGTGCGGGCGGCGCGGCGTTCACGGCCTTCGTCTTGTGCGTGCTGGCGGGGCCCTTCGTCATCGAATGGTTGCGCCGGCTCAAGTTCGGGCAATACATCAAGCGCGAGCATGTGGCCGACCTGCACGCGCTGCACCAGCGCAAGGCGGGCACGCCCACGATGGGTGGCGTGCTGCTGGTGGGCGCGTCGGTATTGGCCTTGTTGTTGTGGGGCGACCTGAGCAACCGGCTGTTGTGGGTGGCGATGCTGGCGCTGTTGACGATGGGGATGGTCGGTTTTCTCGACGACTACCTGAAGATTCTGAACAAGCACAACGACGGCCTGAGCGCGCGCGCCAAGCTGGTTGGCCAGGTGACGCTGGGTCTGTTGCTGGGCGCCTATCTCTACTGGCAGCCGGTGACCTTGGGCGATGCGTTTATCGTGGAAGACGACGTGCGCGACTGGGGCGCGTTCAGCGCGGTGCTGGCGCGCGGCGAAGCGCAGGAAGCGCGGGCGACGCTGCGCACGTTGTGGAGCGCGCTGCCGGAGGAGCAGCGCGAATCGCTGCGCCGCGGCACGCCCGAGGCCGGCCTGGAGCGCCGGGTGCTGCTCGACGCGCTGAACGATGCGCTGCAGGACCCCACACTCTTTCCCGCCGCGGCGTGGGCCTCGGCGCCGCTTGACCGCGAGGGGGCGCGGCTGCTGGCGCGTGGCCCGGCGTTGCCGCGCGAGGTGGCGCGGCTGAACCGGCTGACGCTGGCGCAGGACATACCGGGCGGTGTGTTGAAGACGACGAGCGGCCTGCACAGCAAGCTGGGGGTACCGGGCCTCAAGGAAGTCTTTATCCCGCTGGGACTGGTCTACATCGTATTCGTGATTGGCGTCATCACCGCTACGTCGAATGCCGTGAACGTGACCGATGGCCTGGACGGGCTGGCGGCGGGCACCGCGTCGATCTCGATTCTGGCCTTCACCGGAATCGCCTATGTGGTCAGCCGGGCCGACTGGTCGAGCTATCTCTTCCTTGTCTACGTGCCCGGCGCCACCGAGGTCTTTGTCTTTGGCGCGGCCCTGCTGGGAGCGGGGTTGGGCTTCCTGTGGTTCAACGCGCACCCGGCCGAGGTGTTTATGGGCGACACGGGTTCGCTCGCGCTCGGGGGCGCCATCGGCACCATGGCGCTGCTGACAAAGCAGGAGCTGTTGCTGCCGATCGTCGCGGGCCTGTTCGTGATCGAAGCGGGCAGCGTGATGCTGCAGGTAGGCAGCTACAAGCTGACCGGCAAGCGGGTCTTTCGCATGGCGCCGCTACACCACCATTTCGAGTTGGCCGGCTGGTCGGAAACCAAGGTCGTGGCCCGGTTCTACATCATCGCCATTCTCTGCGCGCTGATGAGCCTGGCCACGCTGAAGTTGCGCTGATGGTACTGAAGGGCTCCAACGTCGTGGTGGCCGGCCTGGGGCGGACGGCGCGCGCGCTGGTGCGGCTGCTGTTGCGTGAAGGCGCCTATCCCTTTGTGAGTGACGCCGCGGTGCATCCTGAAGACAGCCCGGCGCTGGCCGAGCTCGATGCCCTGGGTGTGCCCTTCGAGACCGGGGGCCACACCGAAGCGCGCTTTTGCGCTGCGCACTTAATCGTGCCGAGTCCTGGCGTATCGCCCGCCATTGCGCCCATCGCCCGTGCGCGTGCGGCCGGGGTACGCATCGCGAGCGAACTCGAGGTGGCGTGGCGGTACGCGCCGTGTCCGATTGTGGCGGTGACCGGTACGAACGGGAAGACGACGGTGACCGAGATGCTGGCCGCGATGCTGCGTGCGACCGGCCGCCGGGTGACGCTGGCTGGCAACAATGCGTATCCGGCGAGTGCGGCGGCACTGGAGCCGGAACCGGCGGAGGTGTGGGTTGTGGAGGCGAGCAGCTATCAGCTTGAACTGGTGGACACCTTCCGCCCGCACGTGTCGGCCGTGCTCAATCTGACGCCCGACCACCTGGCGCGCCACGGCACGATGGAGCGCTATGCCGCGGCCAAGGCGAAGATCATGATGCGGCAGCGGCCGGGCGATGCGGCAATCTTGAATGCCGACGATGCGTGGACCGCCGGCATGCGGCCGCCGCCCGATGTGGCGCAGCACGGCTTCAGTATGGCGGGGCCGGTCGAGCGGGGCGTGTGGCGCGACGGCGAGGTGCTGTATGCCGACGGCCAGCCCGTGGCGACGCGTGCGGACGTGCCCTTGCCGGGGCGCCACAATCTGGCCAATGCACTGGCCGCCCTCGCGGTGGTGCAGGCGGGGGGCTATGGCATGGGTGCGGCGCTCGCGGGGCTGCGCAGCTTTGGCGGTGTGGCGCATCGCATCGAGCATGTGGCCACGGTCGATGGGGTGGACTACTACAACGATTCCAAGGCGACCAACCTCGACAGCCTGCGCGTTGCGCTCGAGAGTTTCACACGGCCGGTGGTG
>CAYMLC010000174.1:5053-7391 GCA_964390765.1 uncultured Nitrospirales bacterium | reverse complement strand
GGAGTGGGGCGTCATTTCGCCGCACGACCTCGACCTCTTCCGCATCTGCGACACCGTGGACGAGGCGTACGACTATCTGGTGGCCGAGCTCACGCGCTTGTATCTGTAGGCGTCCGCGGCGCGGTGCGCAGCACACCGATGCCCGCCGAGGCGAGCGCGATGGCGACGATGGGGCAGAGGATATTGAAGAAGGCGTAGGGCGCATAGTTGAGCGTGGCCACGCCAAGCACCGAGGCGGCATACGCGCCGCAGGTATTCCACGGCACCAACACGGAGGTCACCGTGCCGCCGTCTTCCAAGGCGCGCGAGAGGTTGCGCTGGCGCAGGCCGAAGTCGGCGTAGGCCTTGCGGAACATGCGCCCCGGCACCACGATCGCCAGGTATTGCTCGGACGCGGTAAGGTTGAACACGATGCACGTGGCAATGGTGCCGGCCACCAGACTGGCCGCGCCGCGCACCAGCCGCAAGATGGCCGCCGCAATGGAAGGCAGCATGCCGGTACTCTCCATCGTGCCGCCGAACAACATCGCGGTGATGATGAGGAAGATGGTGTCGACCATGCTCGTCATGCCGCCGCGGTTCAGCAGCGCATCGACCTCGGGGTTGCCCGTGTCGGGCAAGAAGCCCGAATAGGCCGTCTCGATAATGCGCGCGAAACCGGCTGCCACCAGATTGCCATCGGCACCGGCCACCACCTGTGCAGGCTGCACGAGCACCGCGGTGAGCGCGCCCAATAACCCGCCCACCAGCAGCGACGGTATCGCCGGCACACGCAACATGGCCAGACCAATGGTGACCACCGGCACCAGCAACAACGACCAGTGCAGCAGGAACGCCTGGTCCAGTGCGGCCGTCATGGCGGTCACCGTCTCGCCCTCAAAATCACCCTCGTGCGCCACGAGCCCCAGCCCGCCAAATGCCAGCAGCGTTATCGCATAGGCCGGCACCGTGGTGTAGAGCATGTTGCGAATATGGGTGAACAGGTCCGTGCCCGCCACGGCGGGGGAGAGGTTGGTGGTGTCGGACAGCGGCGACATCTTGTCGCCGAAGTACGCGCCCGACACGATGGCCCCCGCCACGAGACCGGGGTTAAAGCCGAGGGCTGTGCCGATACCCACCAGCGCAACGCCCACGGTGCCCATGGTCGACCACGAGCTGCCAATCGCCAGCGACACCACCGAGCAGACCAGGCATGCCACCACCGGAAAAACGCCCGGGCTGATGAGTGCGATGCCGTAGTACAACATCGTCGGCACAATGCCGCTGAGCATCCACAGGCCGATAAGCGCACCCACGACCAGCAGAATGATCATCGCCTCCATCGCCAGCACAATCGACTTGATAGCCTTCGTCTCGAGGTCGCGGTAGTTGAGCTTCAGCACGAAGCGGCCAATGGTGCCCGCCACCAGCGCGCACAACAGCAGCGCCACCTGGTTGGGGCCGGCGGAGGCATTGTCGCCGAAGACCCACACGTTGACGATCAGCAGGGCGAAGAGCGCGCCAACCGGTACGAGACTGAGCGCCAGCGGCGGGCGCGGCGATGCATCGGACATGCCACCTCCTCGAAGATTGCCCGCGAGTATAGGCAAGCGAGCAGGTACAATGCAGGCCATGACCGCCACCATCGAAACGCGGCCCGTGGCCGACCGCAACGAGTTGCACCTGGCCAACGACCTCATGGCCAAGGTGCACCACCGCGACTACTTCAAGGCGCTGGGCTGGCTGGAAAACAGCGCCGAGGGCTATCCCGGCTCGCGCCGCGAATACACCCGCGTGGCCATGCGCCGCGGTATGGTGGCCGGTGCCCTGCGCGTGACATCGGAAACCGTGCGCCTGGGCGAAGCGCGCCTGCGCATGGGCGGCCTGGGCTATGTGACCACGCACCCCGACCACCGCCACCAGGGCATCGCGCGCGCGCTCGTGTCCGACACCATGGCCTTTCTGCGGCGCCAGGGTTTCCACGTGTCGATGCTGCTCGGCATTCCCAACTTCTACAGCCGCTTCGGCTTCGTCTCGACCCTGCCCGAATACGAGATCCTGATCGACGTCGACGAAGCGCTGCACTGCGGGGCCGAAGGCTTGCGCGTGCGCGATGGCAAACCGGGCGACCTGCGCGCCGTGCAACAGATGCACGAACGCAACGATACCGAGACCGCTTGCTCGCTGGTGCGCAGCGCCGCCCACATGAGCAGCCGCTGGGAGCGCTGGCAGACACTTCGCGTGCTGGTGAATGAGCACGGCCGCGCGGTTGCGTACTTCGTGCCGCACGACACCGGCGAGCGCTATGTCATCGAAGAGGCGGGCGTGCTCGAGCGCGACATGTGCCCCGCACTCCTGG
>CAYMLC010000174.1:3420-5043 GCA_964390765.1 uncultured Nitrospirales bacterium | reverse complement strand
GGCCGCGTGCGCCAGCGAAGCGCACGACCGGTTTCGCGGGCGCCTCGAATTCCGCATGCCCCCGCGCCACCCCGTCGCACAGTTTCTCCTGCAACACCGTACCCAGCACGCCACCCGCCTCACCCGAGACGGCGGCGGCATGCTGGCTGTCGTCAACCCGGGCGAGGCCTTCGAGGCCATGCTGCCCGAGTGGGAAGCGCGCCTGCAGCACCACGCCGTGCGCCACGCCCGCACCGAAGTTTCGCTGTGGCTCGATGGGGCGGCGTGGCGCGTGCGGGCGCACCGCGGCGCACTCGACATCGCCCCCGGCCAGGGCCCCAATAAGGTCGGCCTCAGCAACGAAGAATTCATTCACCTGCTCACCGGCTACCGCTACCTGGAAGACGTGCTCGACGCGCGCCGCCGCATTCTCACCCAAGACGCGCGCGCCCTGCTCGACGCGCTCTTTCCCAAGCGCACCCCCTACATCTGGCCGCTCGACCGCTTCTAACCCGGCGCCCGATTTGCTATAGTCCCCTTCGGCCAAGGCCTTGGCCACGACGCCGGGATGGCGGAATTGGCAGACGCAGCGGACTCAAAATCCGCCGGGGGCAACCCCGTGGGGGTTCGACTCCCCCTCCCGGCACCAGTTCACGCCCCGCCCAGTGCTAGTACTTACCCGCTTAGTGCTTCCCCCATCCGTCGCGCAGCACGCGCGCGGCGTTGCCCCAGCAGAATTTTTCGACTTGGGTATCGCTGTAGCGCGCTTGAAGCAGGGTGCGCACGTTCACGTAATCGGCGGGCGAGGCCCAGTCGCGCGGCGGGCCGGTGAACCCGTCGAAGTCAGACCCGAACGCCACGACGTCTTCGCCGCCGTGCTCAATGAGGTGGTCGACGGTGTCGTAGAGCACATCGGCGATGCGCGGTTTCTTGGGCGCATGCAGCCAATGGGTCATGGCGATGATGCCGACGGCGCCGCCGGTTTCGGCGATGGCGCGAATATCTTCGGGCGTCGGGTTCATGGGGTGCGGCTGCAGCGCGCTCACGCCCACGTGCGACATCAGCAGGGGGCGCTTGTGCGGCTGGTTGCGCCACAGTTCGTACGCCTCTTGGCGCAGCTTGGGCGTGCCGTGGGTCAGGTCGACGATCATGCCCAGCTCGAGCATGCGCTCTATCACCTGCCGCCCGAAGTCGGTCCACCCGCTCTCGAAGTCGCACTGCGGCTGCATACAGCCCAGCTTCTTCAGGGGGATGTCGTCGGGAAAGGCATCGACGCAGGAGCCCGCCTCGTTGGGGTAGAGGTGCGGCACGATGAGCTGGCACACGCCGCGCTCGAAGAAGTCTTCGAGATTCTCGATACGGTGCGCCAGGTGGTGGGCACCTTCCATGCCGTGCACCACGGCAATCTTGCCCGCGGCGCGCAGCTGCTCAAACTCGCCATAGCTGCGCGCGATCGCGACCACCTCGCCACGTTCGCGTTGCGTCGCCGCGGTCTGCTCCTGCAGATGGTTCAGCTGCTCGCGCGCCATGTCGTCCGGCGTTTCCTTGAAGATGCGGTCGATGGTGGGCCGCAGCGGGCGAATCATACGCAGCGGCCAGATGTCGTCCGACAGCTCTTTCTCGAGCACGTAGCACGCGGCCATT
>CAYMLC010000174.1:0-3410 GCA_964390765.1 uncultured Nitrospirales bacterium | reverse complement strand
ACGCCGCCCACACCGCCGGCCTGCCAATTGGCCAGGGTGTTGCGCAGGGTCAGCGGAAAGGTGATGCCCGGCGCCGGATAGCGCCGCCACAGCTTGCGCCCGAACATGTAGGTCTTGAGCGTCGGGTGTGTGTGCAGATCGAGTATCGGCGGTGCGGCGGTGTCGGTCATCGTGGCGGCCTCCCCGGGTGTGGCGCGGCGAGTCTACGCGATGGGCAGGGGGTTATCCACCGGAGGTTTCGGGCGGCGTTATCCACCGATGGCACAGATTGAAGAGGAAGAGAGAGGAAGGAGAGAAAGAAAGAAGGAGGCGAAGAAGGGAGGGGTGGAGAGAATGAGAGCGGAGCAAGGCAGAGCGGGGAAGGGGCAGGTCAGCCTTGATTAGGCTGGAATCACTTTGATCTCGATGGCGGATACGGATGCGGGCGGGAAGGTGTGGCCGTTATCGGTGCTCATGGTTACTTCTCTGGGGGCAATCCCGTCTCGTACTTCTCCCCAAACCTCGAAGCTGGGGTCTGCCGCGATCTCGAACCCCGCGCTCGACGCGATCTGCATCTTCTGGATATCGAACTGCGCTTTCACGGAGCGGGTACGATGGGTATTTACCACGTGCAGATACACGGTGTCCGCCGTCCGGCTTGCCGTTACATCGAGGTCACTCGGAGCCGTCGTGACGGTAACAGCCTGCTGACCAACATGGGCACGGTATAACTGCATTACTCGAGCGACAGGCATCAAGTGACCCGGCTGCCGATCCCCGATCATGAGTGCATTCACCTGCCACGTGTTGCCGCAAAAATCAGCGGCCGTGGCAATCTTAAGCACATCGCCGTTGCGGGTGTGGACATTCAGCAGGCGCGCCAGGGCGACGCCCGCCGCCCAACTGGACAGAACATGACATCGGTTGGGACCGTCCAGTGCGAAGTGGCACTCGGTCAACGCCAGCGGTATGCCGAGGCCATCGGTCTCTTCGCGAATGCGCGCAATTTTAGCGGCGTGAGGCCGCCATGCATCCATGAGTTCCGCCCAGGTGTGGTCTGGATCCTTGCGGTACTCGGTCCCTCGAAGCACCGAGTCCCTGGCGCTGCCGGGGTTGTACATATGATGAAAGGCGATGTACTGCAGGTGTTCGCCCGCCACCTCAATCATCCGCGGTGCCCAGCCGTTGTCGCCCCAGCCGATAAGCTTTATGGACGGGTCCGACTGGCGCATGGCGTGCGCGAACTCCACCGTCTTTGTGGCGGCGGTTTCGACGGCGAAGCCATTGGGGTCATAGGAGGTCTCGTTGCCAATCTGCCAATATGGAATGCGGCACGGTTCAGTCTGCGCGTGGCCCTTGCGAAGCGCATTCTCGGGGTCGTTGCAGTAGGAGACCCAGGCTGCGGCCTCGTCCGGCCCGGCTGTGCGGCTGCGGCCAAAGGGATCCTTCATCCATCTCTCGCGTCCGTCCGACTCAAAATTGACACACATCAGCGGGTCGGCCTGCACTTTCTGGCAGAAGTCGACAAACTCAACTGTCCCCACCTGGTTGCTCTCATGTCCGCCCCAAAGCAGGTTGACCATGGGGGTGCGCTGCGTTCGCGGCCCCACACCCTCCTGCCAGCGATAGTACGAACTGAAGCAGCCGCCCCACCGGATCATCGATGGCGCCAGCTCGCGTGTTAACCGGATTACCTCGCGCTTCCAGTTGTGCCGCCGATCGTCCCAGGCAAAAGCCACCGATCCGTCCGTCGCTCCCAAGGGCTCCATGAACTGCATGTAAAGCGCGGGCGAAAGATCGAAGACTGGATCAGGGTCGATCGAGATTGTGCCGTTCACGGGTTCGGCGCGTGCAATCGAGGCGGGCGTTGCCGCCAGCGAAGCTGCCGAGGCCAGCCCGAGCTGTTTGCCAAAGGTACGTCGTGAAATACGCTGGTTCATCGCGGCGGGTCCTCTTCTGCGCGGATGCTGACGCTGCCCCACAACCCCCAGGCGGCTGTTAATGAGTGAGGAATACACGGAAATTCCGTGATAGCCTACATTATTTGGGCTTCTTGTGCGTGCCCCGAGCCTGAGGCCGCGTGGGCCGGGGCGCAGGGGGCGGCCCCGCTAAAATGTTCGAGGCGTGCGAAAAGCGGGGGCTGCGGTGCCACGTTGTCCAAGCGCTCCCTCCGCCCTGAAATTCGGGGTTGATCTCGGTCCCGTCCGTCTGGCATTCTCTCGTCTTGCTGTCCGGCACTTGGGAAAGCCCTTCGGGAACTCCCATTTGCGTCACACAGTGATGGGCATAGACGAAGCGCCAGAAGAACTGGTAGGATACCGGGTCTGTCTGGCGGTCCGTTTTTTGTGTGGGGCCGGTTAGCGGGTTGTTTGGGTTTTTCACGGATACAGTTGCGGGCTTGATCCGCCGTGTGAGGAAACGCCGTTTTGCCGACGATGAACCAGTTGATGCGCGGCACGCGCAAGAAGCAGGTGTCCAAGACGAAGTCGCCCGCGCTGAAGGCGTGCCCGCAAGCCTCGGGCACGTGCACGCGCGTATTCACGATGACGCCGAAGAAGCCGAACTCGGCGCTGCGCAAGGTGGCCCGTGTGCGGCTGAAGAATGGCATGGAAGTGACCGCCTACATTCCGGGAGTGGGCCACAACCTGCAAGAGCACAGCCAGGTGATGATTCGCGGCGGCCGCGTGAAGGACTTGCCGGGTGTGCGTTATCACCTGATTCGCGGCGTACTCGACGCGACCGGCGACTGCGGCGGCTCGGCCAGTGCCAAGGAAGACGGCGGGAAGAAGATTCACCAGGGCCGCTGGAACAGCCGTTCGAAGTACGGCGTGAAGCGCCCGAAGGTTTAATGGAGCGTCTGAGAGATGCCGCGTCGCAGAGAGATTAAGAAGCGCCCGATTCCGGGCGACCCGCGCTTTGGCAGCACGCTCATCACGCGCTTTGTAAATGCGCTGATGGTGGGCGGCAAGAAGAGCGTGGCCGAGGCGATTATCTATGGCGCGCTCGAGCGTATCCGCGAGCGCAATCCTGGCGAAGATCCACTGCACGTGTTTCAGCGTGCCATCGACCAGGCGAAGCCGATGCTCCAAGTGAAGTCGCGGCGTGTCGGCGGCGCCACGTATCAGGTGCCGGTCGAGATTCCGCCCGAGACGCGCACCTCGATCGCGTTCCGGTGGATCATCGAGTTCTCGCGCAAGCGCGGCGAGAAGACCATGCAAGAGCGCCTCGCCGGTGAATTGATCGATTGCTACAACGGGACCGGCGCCACCGTAAAGCGCCGTGAAGATACGCACCGGATGGCCGAGGCCAACAAGGCCTTCGCCCACTTCCGGTATTAGAACAAACGCTTACCCGGTCCGGCGCCCAGGTGGCCCCGGCCGACCGACCCGCGCGGGAGCCTGCTCCGGCGCATAACAGGTGGTGGTGGCGCG
>CAYMLC010000173.1:0-7394 GCA_964390765.1 uncultured Nitrospirales bacterium | reverse complement strand
TGGGCGGTCCACTTAACAAATCGGATCTGCTGTCCAACTCATGGGGTCCATCTCAGTCCAACTCATGGGGTCCATCTCAGGCCGTGGCCTAGGCCACCTCTTCTATAACGGTAACATCGAATCGCGCATCAAGAAAGTTTGTCTGCGCAACAGCCGGGCGCGCCAGCAGCAACACGCCGACAAACAGTACACCCTACGATACACGCATGTCGGGCCGCGCCCCCTAGCGCTTTCTCAGCAGCCCAAGTGCGGCGACGAGCCCCGAAAGCACTGCAGTGCCAAGCACGCCAGTAGCGGGTAGGCCGGCCGTCGCCTGCACGGAAATGACCAGCGGCGCGCTGCTGACGAGGGCCTTGGCGCCGTCTTCATAGTCCACGCGGTAGGTCCCCGAATCCGACACCCGGATTGTCGCGAAGGTCAGCGTCTGGGCGTTCGCTCCAGTTACCCGGGGTGGCGCATCCGCGATGGGTGCACCGTCTTTTACCCACTGGAAGAGCGAACCGTCGGGTGCGGTCAAGGTAATGAAGTCGCCCGCTCTTATGAAGCGCGGGTCCGCGTTTATCGAGATAGTATCTGGGTTCGACTGACCGATGGTCGCCAGTTCTAGTTGTGCGTAGAGAAACGTCTCGACCTTCTCGAAGGGCGTGTCACCGTCGGGCAGGATATAGGTTTTGCGTTCATTGTACACGCCCGGGTGACTGACACCTTCCATCAAATGCAGTTCGTACGGGATTCCGGCAACCGCTGCCGCATTTGCCACGTCCACCGCACGCGAATAGGGTGCGAGGCTATCTGTATCGCTATTAATCAGAATCACCGGCGGATCGCCGGCGTCAATCTCCGATTCATTTCCCTCATTGGTGTTGTTGGACATAGCGCCCGCGTAACTTACCACCGCCTGAACTTCGGCGGTTGGTCCCAGTTCCAGAAAGCCCGTGAAGAGTGATGCCACTGCGCCCGCGGAGTTGCCGCCGACCGCAATGCGGGTCGGGTCAACCCCAAGGGTTGTCGCGTTGGCCTTAAGCCAGGCAATCGCTTTGGCGGCGTCTTCGACCGAGGCATTGACGTTGCGCTCCTGTTGATCGTCGCCGGGTGTGGGCGGGTCATCCTCTTCCACCCGATAATTGATGGAGACGCATACGTAGCCACGCTTCGCATAGTCCGTGGCCCAACTCACGAACTTGCCGCTCCCCTTGTCGCTCCCACTGCCGTGAATGATAACGAACCCCGGCTTCAAGGGCGGCACGCCGACCCCGGTGGGTTCGTAGAGGTCCAGCAGAAGGTCGACCTCGCCCGGGGCAGGCGCCTGAACCGGCCCAGTCCCGTACACAATGTCGTTGGTTCGATTGACATCGAACTGCTCGTCAATGAAAACGGTCTGCGCATGGGCAACCGAGCAAACGAGCACACAGCTTAAACACAACCATTTCGACATAGACACGCTCCAATCTCCCCTGCTGCAGCCAGCACCCCGATTCTGTCGCATACTAACGTTTTCAAAGCAGAGGCCTGCCAGCAGATGCAAGTCTGCCCGCCGCTATCGGAGCAACCACAACGTCGCCCGCACCATTCCACAGCAAACAGGAAAATAACATAGCGCCGTGAAAAAAGATACCGTTGGGTCGCCACCCTGCATGCAGATACCCCCACGCGCGGCACACGATTTACGCACTCCACGAAAAGTGTGAATAGAAATCGCGGCCTTCCGTTCCAGGTTGATACGCAACAGCCAGAACCTGCTCCCTGGAGGGCCATCATTCTCTCGAACGGACCTTGCTTGGCGCGTTTTCTGCCCCCGTGATGGCCACCATATCTTACCAACAGCGATAATTCATGGACCACGCTGCGGCTTAGCAACGCTTCCGTAAGACAGGGCGCAGCGGTACGTACCTACGCCTCGTTTTCCTTTAGAGCTTATCAGCGCTCACTTATCTTCTTGCGCTGTCGCCGGCGCAACGACAAATGCGGCCGGTGGACTCGAATAGATGCTGAGGGCCGTCACCGTAAGCAAGATAAGAATCATCCCGACAATTTGGAGGGGAGCCAATTGCTGGCCCAGAACGAGGAATCCGAACAGTGAGGCCGTCACGGGTTCGACCATAGCGACAACCGATGCAACGGCAGGCGTACTGCGATGCAGCCCAAAGATGTACAAAACGAACGAGAGCCCCGCTCCAAGGACGCCCAACGTCAGAAAAAGGGGTAGGTCTGCAGAAGTAAATACCTTTCCAGCCTGCACCATATCGCTTGGCAAGACCAGTACCACAACGAGAGCTGTAAAGGCGATTGTAAGAATGGATTGCGGGCTGCCATAGGCGGCTGCGAACTTGAACCCGAAAATGAATAGGGCATAAGACAACCCGGCCAATAAGCCTGCTGCTACACCAAGTGGCGTCACGGTGCCCGCACTCTGCTCCAGAATGCGTGTGAGCAAAACGATACCAATGAGAACGACAACGATAGCGGTGAGCTTCAACGGCGTGGGGCGCTCAACCCCAAGCGCAAACGACACGACGAAGACGAATACCGGGGCGCTGTACATCAATGTCGAGGCCACGGCAACGCTTCCTTCCGAAATGCTCAGAAAGTAAAACGCGAAATTACCTGCAACACCCAGTCCGGCCACTGCCGACCACAGCCATAACCGCCCAGTCCCTATGCCGCTGCCCGCCGGCTGGATTACCAGCCATCCCAATACAAACAGCAGCCCCACCAGGCCGCGGTACAGCGATACCACGAAGGGGTCCCACCCGTCGGCCATAAGCATGCCGCCGATGCCGCCCGAGATGCCCCAGCAGAAGGCGGCAAACAGGACAAAGGCGGTGCCAAGCCCGGCCGTTCTGTTTTCTATTGGCATAGTGGGTACCGGCTTCCTATTGGCTGGATTGACGTTTGTGGCCGAGCACGTTGGGGGGCTTCACCACAGTGATCGGGCGCGTGGGGCGCGCCCACACCCCCTCACCCTATCACATCGTTGGATGCGAGGGCGCCTCGCTGACAACACGGTTGCCATCGCCCGGCGCTACTTGCGTGCAATCTTCGGACCAAGTACTCGGTGCGCGCCGCGGCATTGTCCCAGGCAAACTTGAAAAGTAAGTGGCAGCGCTTAAGGGCAGGGATATGCAACAGGCCGGTGGATCGCTAGATATCAGTAATCGCGGCGATCAGAACGGACATGTAATCGAATGGGGGGATGCCCTTCGAAACTTGTAGAGGAGGCTGCCGTCCATTCCGTAGCATTAAAGCCGCCACACCAAACCGCCGCTCGACGTATGGCTTCGATCGCGCGGCGTGCTATTTCTGCTACACAGGATTGGGCGCCGGTGAGCTGAATGCGGAGATGTCAGCTCACCGGCGGCCCAGAATAATCGCCAACGCAGCAGGCGCTAGTTCACCTGTCCAGAGAGCTCCGTACCCGCCTTGAACTTTACTTTGCGCTTTGCTTCCGTCTTGACTTCTTTCCGTGCGGGTGAGTCGGGTCCACGCTCGGCGGCGCGCTCGGCCAGCGCCGTGACCGTACGCGAGATGCTGTCGATCTCGGCAGCGCTTTCACCGGACACGCTGACACTCATTTCCCAGATTTCTGCCGAAAGCAGCGGCGTCTCGGGCGGAGGACAATTGTCTGGGTCGCCTGCGCAGGGGTTGGTTACCGTTGCCGTGATGGTGGTTTCCGCGGCGAAGAGTCCCACTTCTCCCAGGTCCGCTGTGCCGCCGGCATTGACCACCTCCACAATGGTGGCCAACAACGCATCATAGGCGCGCGTAGCCGTCTGCATATCCAGGCGGGCTCCAGCCGCAATGCCCTTGATCATGGCCGCGTCACCCAGACCGGGCGTACGCTCGCGGCAACTCACCGGCAGCGGCGGAATGTCCAGCGTCACCGTCATACCCGGTCCGATCAGCGCGGGTGTGGGGCCTTCGAGTACAAGTCCGACCGGCTGTCCGTCTCCAGCGGTCGAATCGGCCAGGCGAAGCCCCCGGCGTCCATCGCGCACGACGACGCCGGACACGGTGCCACGCGCAGCAATATCGCGATGCACGATGCCCTCCCTGTGCAGGTGGCCAATCGCCACACGGTCACCGGTCGAGATGCCGTCTGCATCGGCATCGCCATCCTGAAAGAAGCCGAAGACCAGTGTGGCCTCACCGAAAGAGGTCGGCGGGAAGGCGATGTCTAAGAGCGGGCCCGTAAGCCATTCACTTTCTTTGGCCAGCGGATTGGGTTGATTGTTGAATGCCCGCCCGGGCGAGAACACAATCTCGGGCCCTGGTGGGCAGCCGTTGCTGTCTACACCCGTGCCGCCAATGCTCAGCGTGCCGAAAGCCGCGTCGTCGCCAAAGCCATCCCCGTCGCTATCATAGTCAGACTCGCCATAAGCGGGCACGTCGGTGTCCCACAAATAGAGGACGCCCTGCTCCGCCAAGAGCGCGCCGGCCGTAGCGCCGAATGCGAGCACCACACGCTCGGCAGCGGCCCCGGATATTTCGGTGCGCGCAACAACTTCATCGACGACATCAGACGCAGAAAGCGTCTCTGGCACGGTCCAGCGCAGCGGACTGGCCATGGTCGGCGCCGCAATGCAGGCGACGATGGCCACAGCCAGAGCGCCGGCTGCGCAACGGTCAATGGTAGACATAGGTGTGCACTCCTCCTGATTTGTATATCCTGACCTGCCTCATAGTCGACCCTAACAGAAACTTAACAATCAAACAACTACCAACGCGGCAGCGGCGGCTCGCGCAGAGCCAATGCTCCAGTGGTCCGGCCTGCTGTGCCGCAGTACACAGGAAAGCAGGCAACAGGCTTCCCACAGGCACCCGTCTGTGATTTGCCGCACGCGTTCTATAGGCTAGCAGCGACGCACGTGTTAGGTGCTTTCGTGACCGTGGGGATCTTCGACTGATGGCAGTACTGGCGGAAAACGCGTTTCTGGAAATCGCCGCGACCCTGGGCCTGGCGGCGGTGTTGGGGCTGGTGGGGCTCAAGCTTCGGCAGCCGCTGCTCATCATGTTTTTGGTCACGGGCGTCTTGGCCGGGCCGTCGGTGCTTGGAATCCTTTCGAGCTACGAAGAGATTGAGCTGCTGGCCCACATGGGCATCGCGTTGCTGTTGTTCATCGTGGGCATGCGTCTCGACCTGGACCTGGTGCGCACCACCGGCGGTGTGGCGCTGGTCACGGGTGTGGGACAGATCGTATTTACATCGGCCATTGGTTTCGGCCTGGCCATGCTGCTTGGCATGAATACGATGACCGCCGCCTACGTGGCGGTGGCGCTTACCTTCTCGAGCACGATCATTATCGTGAAGCTGCTCTCGGACAAGCGTGAAATCGACGCCTTGCACGGGCGCATCGCTCTCGGTTTTCTGATTGTGCAAGACATCGCGGCCATTGCCGCACTGGTACTGCTGACGACCTTTGGCGGAGCCGCACCCGAGGGGGCCTCTCCGGCGGTGGCGGTGCTACTGACCCTGGCCAAAGGCGGTGGCATCTTTTTGGGCGTGGCGATTCTCGGCCGCTACGTGCTGCCGGTCGTGCTTGATCGCGTCGCTGAATCGCAAGAGGCATTGGCACTCTTCGCCATTACGTGGGCTGTTGCACTCGGCGCCCTGAGCGATGCGCTCGGCTTCAGCAAGGAAGTCGGGGCTTTTCTCGCTGGCATCGCACTCGCCTCCACTCCCTACCGCGATGCGATCGGCGCCCGCCTTACCGGCTTGCGCGATTTCCTCTTGCTGTTCTTTTTCATCGATCTCGGGGCACGGCTCGAGTGGGGCATGGTGGCCAACCAGGTGGGGCCGGCCCTGCTGCTTTCTCTTTTCGTGCTCATTGGCAATCCACTCATCGTGATGGTGCTCATGGGGCTGCTGGGCTATCGCCGCCGCACGGGTTTTCTGGCGGGACTTACTGTGGCACAGATAAGCGAGTTCTCGCTGATCGTCGGGGCCCTGGGCGTAAGTCTCGGCCACATCAATGAAGAGGCCATGGGGCTCATCACCCTTGTTGGGGTGGTTACAATTCTTCTTTCCACTTACATGATTCTTTATGCGGATGCCCTGTATCGCCCACTGGCGGGGTCGCTGAAGCTCTTCGAGCGCGCTGACCCTTCGCGCGAACGCGTCGCCGCGGGGCAAGACACCGCGGAACCGCTCGACGTGCTGCTGGTGGGCGTGGGCAATTACGGCAGCGGCCTGGCTGCACACCTGCTCGCGCGGCAAAAGCGCTTTATCATTTTGGACTTCGATCCCGCGGCTCTCGAGCCGTGGCGCAAGCGCGGGGTGCCCGCCTACTACGGCGACGTAGGCGACCCGGATTTCTACGAGGCGCTGCCATTGGGCAAGACCAAGTGGGTGGTGTGTACCCTGCGCACGCGCGAGGCCAATCTGTTGCTGTTGCAGCAGTGCCGCGCGCGCGGATTCGATGGCAAGATTGCGGTGACGGGCGGCAGCCCCGAAGATGACCAGCGCTATCGTGCGGCGGGTGCGGACCTGGTGTTGCAGCCGTGGGCCGATGCGGCCGAGCAGGCGGTGGCCACGCTCGAGCGCGCCATGGATGTGATTCCAGTCGGGCTCGCGTGGCCGGTGGCCTTTCGCGAACTGGCGGTCGGGCCCCTGTCGCCTTATGCCGGACAGCCACTCGACGAGTTGGCCCTCTTCCGCCGTTCGGGCTGCACGGTGTTGGCCGTGGGCCGTGGCGCCATGGCGCACTACGAACCCGCCGCATCGTTCGTGTTGCAGCCGGGTGACCGCCTGTTGGTGATGGGCCCGCCCGAGCGCCTGACGGAAGCCGAGGCTGTGCTCGAAGAGACGCGCGAGCTGCAAGCCGATCACGAGCTGAACCGGGCGCGGTTCGAGGCGGCGGAGGTGCTGGTGCCACCGGGCGCACCCGAGGTGGGCCAATCACTGGCGGCGCTGCGCTTTCGCGAACGCTACGGCGTAAGTGTGGTGGGTCTCGCGCGCGGGGCCGAACGACTGACGCCCAACCCGGATACGCCGCTGCAAGCGCGCGACGTTCTCGTAGTAGTTGGCCCGTCAAACGCTATCGCACGCTTCCACCGGCAACCGTGGCTGTAATGGCACGAGCCAAGCGCACGGAATCACTGAACCCGCTTGCGCGAAGGGCGCGTGCGTATACGCGGTGACACGGCCGGGCGGGCTGGATGCGTCCGCTGAACGCGGCAACGGGTACACTGCAAACCCAAAGTTAAATACACGCAGAAAGGCGACTACCATGAAACCTGAACGTGATATTGAAAAAGACTATCCGACCAACGAATTCATCGCGAAATTACGGCGTCTGGCGGACTGCCTCGAGCGCGGGGAACAGTTTGAAATTCAGATTGCAGGCGAGCGTATCTATGTGCCCGTGCGCGCGACCTATAATATCGAGCACGAGCGC
>CAYMLC010000172.1:0-7395 GCA_964390765.1 uncultured Nitrospirales bacterium | reverse complement strand
TTTGAACAATGAAACGCGATAAAGCCCGCGGGTTTATGCAATACACACGCGAGTTGGCGCCCGACCAGGCGCCTGACGAGCGCCTCTCACACTACGACGAGTTTGCCAATTCGCTGCCGCCGGAAAAGCTGAACCAGCAGGCCTACCGCTGCATGAACTGCGGTATCCCGTTCTGTCAAAGCGGTTGCCCGCTGGGCAACGCCATTCCCGACTTTAACGAACTCGTGAAGGACGAAGACTGGGAGCAGGCGCTCGAGGTGCTGCACAGCACCAACAACTTCCCCGAGTTCACGGGGCGCGTGTGCCCGGCGCCCTGCGAAGGTTCCTGCGTGCTCGGCATTAACGAGCCGCCCGTGGCCATCGAGATGATCGAGCGTGAAATCGGCGACCGCGGCTGGAAGGAAGGCTGGATCGTGCCTGAGCCACCCGAACACCGCACCGGCAAGCGTATCGCCGTGGTGGGCTCGGGTCCGGCCGGGCTCGCCGCCGCCCAGCAGCTCAATCGTGCCGGCCACTGTGTCGTGGTCTACGAGCGCGACGACGAGCCCGGTGGCCTGCTGCTTTACGGTATTCCCGCCTTCAAGCTGAGCAAGCAGGTCGTGCGTCAGCGTGTGAAGCAGATTGCCGATGAGGGCGTCGAGTTCCGGTGCAACGCGTGGGTGGGCAAGAACGTGCCGACCAGCGAACTCGAGGATTACGACGCCGTGCTCATCACCGTCGGTTCGACCAAGGCGCGCACCCTCAACATCCCCGGCGCCGACCTGAACGGCATCCACCTCGCGATGGACTTTCTGCCGCAGCAGACGCGCCAGGTGCTGGGCAAAGACGTCGAGAACCAGATTCTGGCCACAGGAAAAAATGTGGTGGTGTTGGGCGGTGGCGACACGGGTTCCGACTGTATCGGCACCAGCTTGCGGCAGGGCTGCAAAAACCTGGTCAACATCGAACTGATGCCCAAGCCGCCCCTCGAGCGCGCCAAGGTCAACCCGTGGCCCGAATGGCCGATGGTCTATCGCACCTCGTCGAGCCATGAAGAAGGCGGCGACCGCGAGTTCAGCATCCTTACGAAGGCGTTCATCGACGACGGCAACGGCAACGTGCGTGCGCTGCGCGTGGTGCGCGTGGGCTGGAGCGCGCCCGACGAGACTGGCCGCCGCAAGATGGAAGAGATTCCTGACACCGAATTCGAAATCCCCTGCGACCTGTGCCTCTTGGCCATGGGCTTTACCCAGCCCGAGGCCGACCCCTTCGTCGAAGAGATGGGCCTCGAACTCGAGCGCAATCGTTTCGGCTATGCGCTGAAGGCGGACGCAAACTACATGACTTCGCGCGAAAAGGTCTTCGTCGCCGGCGATGCGCGGCGCGGCCAGTCGCTGGTGGTCTGGGCCATTTCGGAAGGGCGCGAAGCCGCACGCGCTATCGACATACACCTGATGGGCCACAGCGACCTGCACGCCCGCTCGTCGCATGGCTACGACAGCTTGCAGCCCTCGGTGATGGCGGGCTAAGGCGCAACAGCTTCGTCCACCTCTGCTTCCACGCGGCGCCGCCTCATTGATGGCGCCGCTTGCTGTCGGGCCGGCGCAGCGTGGACTCTGCGGCTGGGGCTCAGCATGGAACCCGCGGCTGCCACGCAGCATGGAACCCGCGGCTGCGGCGGGGGATAGTATCTGTTGCGGGCGATGGCCGTACCCACTGCGATTGCGCCGGGCCACACGGCGCTGTAACATCTCGTGGGTCCCGAAGTACTGAGAGAGTCAGACGCAGGCACCCTGCGGCCTATTGCACTTAATTATTGACACTGGTATAGTTTGCCCCGTGGGCGTGTATACGTTTGCAAAAAGCGCGACCCGAGCCGGAAGGAAGAGAAACCATGAAGCACATGAAGCGCATTACCGTAGCCCCCTCGCGTGCCCAGGGCGACCCCACGCCCGGCATCGTCCTCTCGATTATCGCCGAGATCCTCCTGGTCTTGGGCGGTGCACTGACGGCCAAGGAAACCACCAGCAACTGATGGCCCGCGTGCCATTCCGGAGAGGGCGATCATGAAGCACTTGCGCGGGGTATCCCGAGCCCAGACCAGTCCGGGATTCTGCAATAATCCACAGAGCCAGACCGATTCGTTGCTCTGCTTTCTGTTCGTATTGCTGACAGACTTCTTTGAGCCCCTGTTGAGCAAAGACGACGACATGCCGGCCGTATAGGCGCGGGAGCGGCCGATGCAGCGACTACAACCCATCACACGGCTACCGGCAGCCGGCGAGACCGTTCCGCCCGAGGTGAAGTTGACCTTTGCGCGCGACGTGATCGACGTGGCGATTCCGCTCTTCACCAACAAGAATCCGCAGAATCCTACGGGCACCGGAACCACAACGCTGTAAACCGCGCGCGTGCGCGTCTACGATTGAGGGTGGGAGCGAAATGAAGCACCTGCAACCCATGAAGCCGCCGCGCGCGGACGTGATCACGGACTTCATCAATGCCAAGTTCGTGGCGACGCTGGACCTGAACCCCGGCCTGGCCATCCGTGCGTTCCAGGACATCATCGAAGAGTTCACCCTGCAGTTCCAGAAGTTCTAGGTCGCGGTCCGGCCGTGCAGCCGGCGCGGCCCGATGAAGCCATGCTCCTGGGTACCTATACGGCGATCCGCACTACAGAGCCTGATGATGCGCCTTGGCTCTACCCGCTCTACGACCCCATGCGGCCGCGTGCGGCCCTGCTCGACCCGCGCCGCGAGCCCCTCTACATCACGCCCGACGAACTGCGCGAAGCGCTGACCAAGCGCGACGCAGAGCGCGGGACCTTCTTCACGGTCGAAGACATCGCGGGCGTGGTGCTCGGCTTCTGCAGTCTGCGCCACGGCCGGGCCGAGGCCGGCTTCGGCGAAGTGAGCGTGCTCTTTCTCGAGGACGCCGATTACACCAGTGCGGCCGCCGGCGAAGTCGGGGCCTTCCTGCGCGAACGCGCCTTCGAGCGCCACCGGCTGCGCAAGGTAATCGGTCACGCGCTCGACCACGAGACCGGGCTGAACGACTGGCTGCAGAACGAGGGCTTTACCTTCGACGGCGCCTACCGCGAAGTGCTTTGGCACGGCGGGCGCTGGCACAATATGCACAGCTGGACGCTTGCCGCGCCCGGCGCCACCATCAACTGAGCGCCCCCGCAGGAGCTACGTCCCCGCTTGCCAATCCGCAGCGACACTTATCTGCGCCGTGCCGAGCGCGACGACCTCGAGACTATTGTGGCCTGGATGGAAGAGCCCGATTTCCAGCGCTTCCTCTATGGCGACCCGGCGCGCTCGCCCAAGGCTATCCGCGAGCACATCGTGGGGCTGCTGGGCCGCGGCGCCACGCACACCATGCCCGGTGGTATTTACCTCCTCATCGATTCCCCGTCGAAGGGCCCGGTCGGCATCCTGTCGCTGCAGAACATCAGCTGGCGCAACCGCAGTTGCACGCTCGATCTCTACATCGGACAGGCCAGGCTGCGCGGCACGCTTACCGCGGCGCTCGCCATGTATCGCGCCTTCTGCTACTGCTTCGATGAGCTCAACCTCAACCGCGTCGGCGCCTACATCTACGCGTTCAATACCCCGTCGTGGCGGCTGCTCGAGAAGTCCGGCGCCAAGCGCGAAGTCGTCTTGCACGACCACGTGCTGCGCGATGGGGAACATCACGACCTCTACGGCTACGGTCTGCTGCGCAGCGAATTCGAAGCGCTCAAGGCCGATGTCGAGCGCACCGAGGGCACCTCGCTCGCCGAAATGATCGCCCAGGCCACCGCGGCGGAGCGTCCCGCATGAGCACCGTCTTCGCGGCCATCTTCAGCGTCTACCTGGCGTCGGTGGTCTACGCCAACTGGTCGGCCGCCGGCCGCGAACAGAGCGTGCCCAGCAGCCGCGCCCTCGCGCTGCAGACACCGGTGGTTGTGCTCGCGCTCGTCATCGCGTGGCAAGCCGGGTACCTCGGCCGCGAACTGGTGGCCGCCTGGTTCATCGCCGGCGGCTTCCTGGTTGGCTATGCCGCCTTCGCCCTGTCCATGCTGCTGACCCGCGGTTGGAGCATTAACCTGCCGTTCCTGCGCGAGCTGTGCGCCTTCTTCGCCAACGGCCGCGCCCGCTGGAACTACTTCGTAGAACATCCGCGCCGCGTGCAACTGGTCTTGCTCGGCAGTATCGGCGAAGAACTCATCTATCGCGCCGCCGCACAGACCGTGCTGCTGGCCTGGACCGGCAGCGCGTGGTGGGCCATTGCGGTCGTGGCTGTCGTCTTCAGCGCCGCGCACCGCCATTTCCTGCGCAATGCACCGCGCGAATCGTTCGAGTTTCTTTTGTTCGCCTTGCTGCTGGGCGGCCTGCTCCACCTCACCGGCAGCCTTACGCTCGTCATCGTCGTACACGCCATTCGCAACTTCGAAATCGACCTGCTCGAGCACCTTTCCGAGACCGAGGGCGGCGAAGCACTCGATGGCGAGATGCTCGAAGAACACCGGCCCGCTGGTGCCGCACCCGAGTGCCCGTGAGCAGCGCACCGCATGTAGTCCAGCTCGAAGGGCTGTACAAGACCTTCCACACGCGCCACCTCTTCCAGCGCGACGAAGAGACGCAGCGCCGCTATATCCTGCGGCGCAAATCGGTAGAGGCCGCACGTGACATTTCGTTCACCATCCAGCGCGGTGAAGTGCTGGGCCTGCTCGGCCCGAACGGCGCCGGCAAGACCACCACGGTCAAGATGATCTCGGGCCTCGTGATTCCCGACCGCGGCACCGTGCAAGTCAACGGCCTCGATGTGCGCCGGCACCGGCGCCGCGTGCTGGCCGACCTCGGTGTCGTACTGGAAGGCACACGCACCAGCATCTGGCCGCTTACGCCCTACGAAAACCTGATGTACTACGGCAACCTGCGCGGGGTCAGCGGGCGCACGCTGCGCGAGCGTACCCACGAACTGCTCGGCTTCATCGGCCTGCGCGCCAAGCAGGACATTCAGGTGCGGCGGCTGTCGCGCGGTGAAAAGCAGAAGCTGGCCATCTGTATCGCCCTCTTGCGCGACCCGCAACTCATCCTGCTCGACGAGCCGACCACCGGCCTCGACGTGCAGAGCGGCCGCGCGATTAAGGACCGCATCTTCCAGATGACGCGGCAGCTCGGAAAGAGTGTGCTGGTCACCACGCACGACATGCACACCGCGCAGGAAATCTGCGACCGCATCGCCATCATCGACCAAGGCCGCCTGGTGGCCTGCAAGCCGACGCGCGAACTGCTGAGTGTGTTCAGCGATGTGGTATTTGTCTTTACCCTCGACCGCGCCCCCGACAATGGCGCATTGGCCGAGGTGCCGGGCGCGCTCGAGATACAGCACGAAGACAGCACGGAAGGGCCCCAGTTGGTCGTGCGCCTCGTGCGCGACGAAGCCCGCCGGTCCGAAGCGCTGTACACCATCATCGGCCGTCTGCAGGCTGCCGGCTATCAACTGCGCGGTGTCGACCAGCGCCAGCAGAGTCTCGAATCGGTGTTCCTCCAACTGACAACCAGCACGGTGTAGCGCATGCTCGGTTTCCTGACCATCATCAAAGCCGAAGTCGTGCGCAGCTACATCATCATGCGCCGCTACTGGTTTCGCACACTCGTCGGCCTGGTGGTCGGCTACGGCATGCTTGTCGGCACCATCTTCATCTTCGTCACGAATCGCGCCGCGATTGACGAGGCCGTGGCGGGCCGCTTCGAAGACGCCACCGGCGCGATGAACTTTCTGCTCGGACTCATTATCGGGCTCTTCGCATTCGGCATCGTCGGCCTGTTTACCCAGGGGCTGCAGGGCATGGCACGCTCGGGCGTGCTCGAGCAGCTCTGCATGAGCCCGCACGGCCTGGCCACCAACTTCCTCGCGCGCGCTACGGTGTCCGCCTGGAACAGCATCACCAGTTCGGCCATTATGGTGTTCCTCGTCAGCCAGACCTTCGACCAGGCCATCCACTGGGATACGCTGCCCGTGCTCGCGCTGCTGCTGCTGACCTTTGCCAACCTGCTCGGCTTTGGCTACCTCATGGGCGGGCTCGTACTCGTGTTCAAGCAAGTGGGCCAGGTCGCCGTGCTGCTGCGCCTCGCCCTGTTCGGCCTCGCCATTCCAATTGACCGGCAATTCCTCATCGACAACCCCGCCGTGGCGCCGTTGCTGCACCTCTTGCCGATTACCGACGCAGCCGTCTGTCTCAAGTACGTACTCATCGAGAACCAGGGTGCGGTCAACGGCGACCCCATGTCGGTCTTTCTGTTGCCCTCGTTCTATTTCCTCATCATCAACGTCGTCATCTGGAACCTGCTCGGCGTGACCGGCTTCAAGCTGATGGAGAACTGGAGCCGCTACAAGGGCACCCTGGGCGCCTACTGATGCCCGCGCCCGCACTGCACCGCTTCACCCGCGACGGGCGCCACTTTGCGCTCGACCCCGAGACCTGCTTCTGCTTCGAATGCGACGGGGTCTCGCGAGCCGTACTCGAACACTATCCCCACACCCCCACGCGCGCCATCGTGCAGGCGCTTGCCGGCGCGTATCCCGAGCAGGAGATTCTGGAAGTGGTGGGGGAGTTGGAGTGGCTGCGCGGGGCCAAGTCGATCCTGCAGCCGCCCACCGCCGAGGCGCTGAAAAAGTGCTACGCCGTAGAGACCGACCTGCACACCGTGGTCGCTTCGTGGCCCGGCGACCTCGCTGCGGCCACCCAGTTGCTCCTCGGCCGGGCCGGCCAACGTCGCGAGCAGGTGCTCGAGGTGCGCGCCCCCGCTGGTGCCCCGGCCGACCCGCAACTGGCCGAGGCGCTGGCCATGGCGCGCGAGGCCGCCGCACTGGCCGGGCGCCGCTTGACGGTCCGGCTGCGCTGGCCCGCTGGCCCGCTGCGCGATGGCGCTGCGCTGGCCCCGCATACGCTGGACTGGCGCCTGATCCTTGCCGGGCAGGCCGCCCTGCCCGAGACGCTGCAAGCCTGTTCGCCGCGCGGGGCATCGCTGTCGGCCCACGCCGAGGCCGCTGCCGCTACGCCGAAGGGCGCGACGCTGGAGGCGATACTCGCACCGGCCCACGCCGATTTTCAGACGGCGCTCGCATGCCTGCAGGAAGCCGGCCTGCCGCGCATGGCGCTCGACCTGTTGCCCCTCTACACGACGGACCCCGGCGCCGATGTGCCCGCGCTGTTTGCAACGCTGCGCGCCGCCGTCGACCGCTATGCCGACGACCTCGCCTGCCAGCGCTACTACCGGCTGGACCCCTTTGCCACCTGGTTCTGGCGCGTGTACCAGGGCGAGCCCAATCCACGCACCGACCCCAGTGGCACGCACGCCCTCGCCATCGCAGCCGACGGCGGCATCTATCCGAGCGCACCGTGGTTCGGCCAGGCCGCGCACC
>CAYMLC010000171.1:0-7409 GCA_964390765.1 uncultured Nitrospirales bacterium | reverse complement strand
AGTTCGGTGGTGAGTGGGGGATACTGGGCCGAGGCGGCGCCTGCCGCGCCCAGGCAAACGGCACACGCCAGCCAGCCGAGCACCCCCCGCGCGGCAGACGGGCGTAGCTTCATGGCGGCATTCTAAGTAAGCAGCGCGAAACGGCACAACCGCCGCCGCGCGTCGTGCTTAATCCACGTTGGCCCGCAGCGGTTCCCCCCGCGTGCGGGGTGCCTTGCTGACGGCGTGTGCGTTAGCATCGGCGCATGCCCGAGCGTGCGCCCAACGACCCCCCTCTGCTGTATCCCGCCGTGCCCCTGTATGAAGGCGCGCGGATACGGTTGCGCCCGAAGACGCGCGGCGGCTACACGCGCCACTACAATGTGGTGTACGCCGAGGCCGAGGGCGTGGGGCTGCCGCTCGATGTCTTTGTGCCGCCGGCGCCCAATGGCCTCGGCATTGTGGATGTGTGCAGCACGGCATGGCACTCGGGCCGCATGCAGATTGACGAGCACACCGCGCTGGGCACCTACGATGCCCTCTGCGCGCAGGGGTACACCGTATTCGCGGTGTGCTGTGGCAGCGCCACCCGCTATACCGCGCTCGAGCAGGCCACACACGTGCGGGCGGCGGTGCGTTTTGTGAAGCACCACGCGCCTGCCTTTGGCCTGGACGCGGCGCGCCTTGCGTTGATGGGCGCGTCGGCCGGCGGGCACCTGGCGTCGCTGGCGGCGGTGCGGCCCGAGGCGGGGCGGCCGAGCCCGCGCAATCCCTATGCGCAATACGACACCGCCGTGGCGGCGGTGGTGCTCTACTTCGCACCCAGCGACCTGCTCGATTTTGGCGGGCACCGCTTTCTCGTGCGCGAGGTGGCGGGCTTTCCCCTGCCCAAGCTGCTTTTCGAGGACGGGCGCGGGTCACACGCACGCGAGGCGGTGGATGCACGGCTGGCCGAGTTGTCGCCCGCGCGCCAGATAACGGGTACGCCGCCGCCGTTCCTGTTGTGGCACGGCTCGGCCGATCCGCTGGTGCCGCTGTCGCAGTCGCAGAAGTTGCAGGCGGCCCTGCGCGCGGCGGGCGGGCATTGTGAATTGCGTATCGAGGAAGGGGGGGCGCACCCCTGGCCCAGCATTGGCGCGTCGGTGGCGGCGTCGGGCGAGTGGTTGCGCGCGCAGCTCGACGTGCGCTGAAACGCTGGCGGGTCCGCAGCGGTAAGGTGGCAGAGAAGCGCAGTGCCATGTGCCGCCGGACGGGCTCTGATAGCATGTGCTTCACGCAGACGGGAGGGAACCAGCGCCGCATGCGCGCCAGGCACATCATCATCGCGTTGGCGGGGCTGCTCGGGGCGGCCGGCGCGTGGGCACAACTCGCCCCCACGCAGGGCCCCTACACCGAGGGCACGCTCGACGGGCTGTACAACGTGCAGGACCTTTTCGCCGAGCGCGATGGCGCGGTGAGCGTGGGTACCGGCTCGCGCGACTTCGATGGCCGCGGCGAGCAGGACTCGCTGGTGTCGCGCGCGTCGCGTTCGCCGCTCGACTACAGCGTGACGCCGGATGGCGCCTTTCGCCTGACGGGCGACGGCACCATTGGCCTGGGGGGCGCGCTTGCTGTATTCACGCCCGATATCGCCGCGGGTGTCGACGGGCAAATCAGCGAGGGCTACGCGGCCATGCGGCTGTCGCTGTTGAGTGGCGGCAACCGCACCGAGGCCGATTTTGCCGGCGACTACAGCTGGCACGCCCTCGTCTTCGACGACAATGGCTGGTTCAATCAGTTCGGCGTCTTCTCGGCCAATGGCCAGGGCGATGCGCTGCTGACGCGCGCGACGGGCGGGCTGGCCTTCGACTACGACGTGAACGCTTCGGGCCAGGTAAGCATTGGCGAGCAGGGGCGGCGTTCGGCGGCGCTGCAGGCCGATGGTGCGTTTATCGCGCATACCATCAATATCGACCCGGGCGACGACCCCGCTTACCCGGCGGGCTTCGAAGGGCTGGCGCTGTATCTGCGGCGTACGCCTTCCGGCACCACCTTCGACCCCGCCACCCTGAACGGCCGCTATCGCGTGCATAGCCTGCGCGTGGACGCAAACGGGGCGGTGGCCGCGCGCGTGAGCGGGTTGCTGGCGCGCGACGGCGCGCTGGTGTTTGACGACGCACCGGAGACGCTGGTGCAGCCGCAATTCAATGCGCGCGGCACCTTCACCTTCGCGGGCGACGAAGACCGTATCGGCACCGTGGGCGCGGGGGGCGACCTGGTGGTGGTCTCGCCCGATGCGCCCGATACCGGGGCGCCGCCCGTGCTGGAGCTGTGGGTGCGTACGGCGGGCGGCGGGCCCGTGCCCGGAGACGCCGACGGCGACGGCCTGCGCAATGCCGACGACAGCGACGACAACGATGCCGACCGCGACAACGACGGCCTCATCGACGGGTGGGACCCCGCGCCCGATGAAGCCGATAACGTGGCGGCCGCCACGCTGAGCCAATCGGACTTCGACATCATCGAGGGCGAAGACCGCATCGGCCCGCTCACCCTTACGCTCGACGCCGGCGACTTTCCCTTCTTTGCATGGTCGCTGTCGGCCGACCGGCCCTGGGTCGATTTCGCGTTTACCGCGGGCACCGGCAGCGACACGGTCGAGGTGACGCTGGACACGCGCGGCTTGGTGGTCGAGGACAGCCCCTACACCGCGACCATCCGGGTCGATGCGCCCGGCATTTCGGGGCTCGCACCCATCGACATCACGGTCAATGTCGGCAATCCCGCGATTGCGGTGGCGCTCGACCCTTCCGCGCTTACCTTCGCGGCCATTGCCGGCCGCGACGCGCCACCCGCCCAGAACGTGGCGGTATCGAGTCCGGACGATCCCGCTTTCCGCTGGACCGCTGCGCCCGATGCGGCGTGGCTGAACGTGGCGCCGCTGTCTGGTACAGGTGCGCAAGACGTGAGCGTGTCGGTCGACCCGGCCGGGCTGGCCGCAGGGCAGAGTCCGTTCGAGGCGCAGGTGACGTTCACCGCGCGCGATTCGAGTGCGCCACCCGCGACGCTGGACGTGACGCTGAACCTCCTCGCTGCGCGCGACCTCGACGATGTGTTTCCGGTGTCTCCCCAGTTCACGACGCAGACCGAACCCGCCGCGGCCTATGCGCCGGGTGCGGGCTATGTGATCGCCTGGCTCGAGCGCGATGCCGTGCGTGCCAGCATCCTGGCCGATGACGCCACCCCCATCGCCGAGCGGCGCCTCTTGTCGCTCGAGCCGCAGGGGCCGGCGGCGCGGCCCGCGTTGGCGGCGCGGGGTAGTACCGGCGAGGTGTGGGCGTTGTGGACGCAGCGTCCGGTTACAGGCGGTTCCTTACTGGCGGGGCGCGCGATCGATGTGGCGCCGGGCACGACCGGCCCCTTGTTTGGCCTGGCTGGGGGCGGTGGCCCCACCACGGTGGCCCTTGCCTACGATGGCGCCACCGACGCCTTTGGCGTGGCCGTGCGCGCGACGGTGCAGAGCGGCGACGACACGGCCGAGGGCATCGAACTGCGCCGCTACGACGCCGCCACGCAGGAGCTGCGGGCGCGCGTGGTGGTGGCCACCGGCAGCCAGGTGGCGCGGCCCGCCATCGCGTACGATCCCGTGGCGCGTGAGTGGCTGGTCGCCTGGGAAGACGGCGCCGCCCTCACTGCGCAACGATTCGAAGCGGTCAGTCTGGCGCCGCGCGGGGCGTCCATCAACCTTGGAGCCGGTGCCGAGCCGGTGCCCGCTTACAACGCGGGTGGCCGTGAATGGGCAGTGCTGGTGCGGCGCAGCGATGGATTGACCTTGTTGCGTTTCGACGCGGGCCGCGAGGCGCCGCCGGTCGTGCCCGTGCTGGTGGCGCCCAGCCCGATCGATGAGCGCGGTATCGCGTTTCGTTATGGCCCGCAGAGCGCGATGCTGCGCGCCGCCTGGGGCGCAGGCGACGGGCTGAATGCACGCGTGGCCACGCGGCGGCGCACGGCGGGTGGCACCTTCTTCGATACGGCCACCCTCATCGATCCGATCGACGACGAGCAGTTCACGCCGGCCATCGCCTACAACGGCAGCGCGCTCGAATGGCTGGTCGTCTGGATTGATCGCCGCGGCATCTTCCGGCAGGTCTTTGCGCAGCGCCGCGCCGCGGTGGATGCCGACGCCGACGGCGACGGTCTGCCGAACGACTGGGAGCTTACCTTTGGGCTCGACCCTCAAGATGGTACGGGCGACAACGGAGCGAACGGCGACCCGGACGGCGATGGCCTGACGAATCGCGAGGAGTTCGAAATCGGCACCGACCCGACCCTGGCCGACACGGACGGCGATGGGCTGCTCGATCCGCAGGAAGACCCGAACACCAATGGCGTGATCGATGCCGGCGAAACCGACCCGACGCTGGCGGATACCGATGGCGATGCATTCGGCGACGCGGCCGAGCGCTATCTGGGCAGCGATGGCAACGATGCCGCGAGCACGCCGCCGGCGGGCATTGCGCGGGTGGCCTATGGCGCGTGGGTGCCGGGCGCCGCGCAGACAGTGACCTTCGAGGTGGCGGTGAGCCGCCCCGGTGACTACACGCTGACGCTGGACGTGCCCGGCACGTGGACCGCTACGCCTCCCCCCATGGATGCGCTGGTGGGTCTGACGCCCGGCAGCTATACGGTGGAATTCACGGTCTCGCCGCCCGCGGCCTTGAGCGTCGAAAGCGCCCGCGCGGATGTGCAGGTGTCATTGAACGGACCGGGCGTGAGCGATGGCCTTGCCCTGCGTTGGCTGGTGGATGCGCGCGCCACGGCGGCCGATGCGACGACGCTGGCGGCACGCTTCGCACCGCTTCTGCGCTATCACCGCGGCGAAGAATTGTTGCCCCTGCCCGTGGAGGCGTTGTTGGCGGATGGCGTGCTGCGGCCGCGGCCGGGCGTCGCCTTGTCTGCGCCCACCGATGCCCGCGCGCTGCAGCAGGCGGCGCGGCGCGGCGCGCGCCTCGACCTGCCCGGCACGGATGTCGATACCTTGCGTGCCGCGGCCGCCGATGCGGAGCCGAAAATGCCGACGCTTTACTACAGCGTGGTGCGCGTAGACGGATTGTCGAGCGTCGATGCCAGCCCCGACGCGACCGTGATTCAGTACTTCCTGTTGCACTACCTCGACGACTGGGGCGCGCGCATGGCAGGCGGCCACCGGCACGAGGGCGACTGGGAAGCGGTGCAGGTGTTCCTGGATGCGAGCGGTGCGCCACAGCGCGTGACGGTGACCCGGCAGCTCGAGCGCGCCGAAGCCGAAGCGCAGCCGGGCCGCGTGACGTATGCGTGGGAGACGCTCGAACGCGACGGCGACCACCCGGTTCTCTTCGTGGCCGCAGGCAGCCATGCGCTCTATGCGCGGCCGGGCAGCGCACGCCTGGCCGGTGGGCGCGATGTTGC
Source organism: uncultured Nitrospirales bacterium (assembly GCA_964390765.1). GTDB lineage: Bacteria > Hydrogenedentota > Hydrogenedentia > Hydrogenedentales > JAGMZX01 > CAYMLC01. The sequence goes on along the minus strand of CAYMLC010000171.1, from coordinate 2,003 downwards.
CGATGGCGCGGGCCCCTGGCTGACCCCGCCGGGCAGCAACACCGGCTATCCCGATGCGCAGGACTACACCCTGTCGCGCTTGCCGCGCCTGGCGGAAGACGGTGCGCTGCCCTGGCAGTTCTATGCGGGCCGCTTCGGGCAGGCTGACTTGCCGGCCAGCCCCGATGACGCGCCCACCCCCAATGCGCAAGACGGCGCGCCCGGCCCGGCCTTCCTTGCCGATAGCGAACTGTGGATCGACCCGGCCGCCTGGGCCGAGCGTGGCGCCGCGCCCCGGCCGGAAGAAACCACGACGCTCGAGGGAAGCTGGCCCGCTGCGCCGGCCGGTGCCGAGTTGTTGTTGCTGGGTCCACGGGGCGAAGTGCTGGCGCTTGCGGTGGACGAAGACGGCCGCTTCAGCGGCGCGGTGCCCGCACGGACCTATGTGCTGGCTGGTGTCAGCCGCGACGGACTGGGGCAGCCCGTATTCGTTGCCGCGCTGGCCCATACCTTTGCCGGCGCCGATACCCTGCTCACGCCCACGCTGCCGGGTGGCACCACGGACCTCGGCACACTGGTGGAAAGCGACGGCGTGCTGCGATCCGGTACCGACCCCTACGCTGCGCGCGACAGCGATGGCGACGGCACACCCGATGCCGCGGACGACGATGCCGACGGCGATGGCCGCGCCAACGCGCAGGACGACGACGCACTCGGCGATGGCTTTCTGGACCGTGCGCAGGCGGGCGACGCGAACGAGAACCTGATTCCCGATGCGTTCGAGGATGCGGGTACGGCGGACGACTTTGACGGCGACGGCCGGATCGACGCGCTGGACATCGACGACGACAACGACGAATTCAGCGATGCCGTGGAACGCATGGAGAATACCGACCCGCGCAATCCCTTCGACACGCCCGACCGGCGCGCGGGCGACATGGACGAGGACGGCGACGTGGACGCCGCCGACCTGCAACTGCTGACTGCGCGCATCCTGCAGGAGAGCGGTTACGTGCTGCGCGGCGACCTGCGGCCCGACGGCGTGCTCGACACCACGGATATCGCCCGGTTGATCGAGCGCATTCTGGGTCGCTGAGCCGCTACTCCGGCGCGGCCAGCGCCAGCGCGCGCTCGGCAATTTTGGTAAGCGGCAACACGTGGTCGACCCCGCCCGCCGCGATGGCTTCCTTGGGCATGCCAAAGACCACGCACGTCGCTTCATCCTGCGCGATACACGTGGCGCCCGCCTCGTGCATCTCGCGCATGCCGGCAGCGCCATCGTTGCCCATGCCCGTCATGATCACGCCGACCGCATTGCGCCCGGCATACTTGGCGACCGACTTGAACAGGACATCGACCGACGGCCGGTGCCGGGTGACCAGTGGCCCCGGTTTCACCTCGACGAAATACTGCGCGCCGGAACGCTTCAAGACGAGGTGGAAATTGCCCGGCGCGATGAGCACCTTGCCCGGCGCCAAGACATCACCATTCTCCGCCTCCTTCACCTCCATCGCGCACAGGCCATTGAGCCGGTTGGCGAACGAGCGCGTAAACTTCTCGGGCATATGCTGCACGATAACGGTGCCCGGGCCGTTGGCCGGCATCGCTTCGAGAAACGCGGTAAGCGCCTGCGTACCGCCGGTCGATGCACCCACCGCCAGTATCTTGTTTGTGGTGCGCGTCATCGACAGGCGCGCGCTGGGGGTGCGCGTGCCCTTCGCCGTCATCTCCACCTTACGCACCGGCACCCGCGCCGCCGCCTTGATCTTGTCGATCAGTTCGACCGACAGATCGCCCACCGTATAGCTGGCGCCGGGCTTGCACATCACGTCGACCGCGCCGGCGTCCATCGCCTCCATGGCCACATCACCCCCCTGCGGCGTCAGCGAAGACACAATGATGACCGGCAGCGGGTAGTAACGCATGAGCTTGCGCAAGAAGGTGATGCCGTCCATGCGCGGCATTTCCACATCGAGCGTGATGGCGTCCGGCTGGATCTCGTCGACGAGCTCTTCGTACTGCGC
>CAYMLC010000170.1:0-7413 GCA_964390765.1 uncultured Nitrospirales bacterium | reverse complement strand
AACCAGCAGGGGCACGGAGAACGCGCCCGCCAGCCGGATACAATCGGCGAGCCGGTCATGCAATTGGTTGCGGTCGTCCTGCGCCTTCGAGAAATAAGGGAAGGCCACCAACCACAGTGCCTTCGTCACGAGTTGGTTGGCCATATCGACGAGGCGGTTGGCGAGCCGGAAGAGGCCAACCAGCATGGGGCCGAAGAGCGCGCCGAGAATAAAGATTTCGGCGTAGCGGCTGGTGAAGTCGAGCAGTGTGGCGGGGAAGCTGCGCGCGGAAAAGTGGATGAGCGGCCACGCCTGTTGCCAGGTGCAGCGGATGCCCGGCCACCAGTTGCTGCGGTACCAGAGCACGGCGCCCAGCCAGCCGGTGCGCACCAGGTGCTGTGCCACCAGCGCCCACACGCCGACACCTGCAAAGGCCAGCCCGATGCCCACTACCGCGCCCGCCAGCACGGAAGATGTGCGCGCCACGGCGAGGTCCTTGAAGCGCATGGCGCGCGACTGCACGGCCTCCTGCACCACGGTGAGGCCGCGCATCGGGATCGAGATGGACAACACGAGGATGACCGGCTCGAGGTCGGGCGTCTGGCAGACCGTGGACCACCATTCGCTGAGCAGAATGCTGAGCACGACCAGCACCGCGCTGAGGCTGAGCACGATGAAGAAGGCCGCGTTGAGGTGGCCGTCTTCCAGCGTCTTGCGCTGCACGATGGCGGGGCTGAAGCCCTGGCCGACGAAGAGCTCGATGAAGAAGATATACGCCAGCGCCATGGCCACCAGGCCAAAGGCCTCGGGTCCGAGCAGGTAGGCCAACAGCATGGTGGTGACCGCGGTCAGGCCTTCCTGGCCCCAGTTCATGACCATGGCCCAGCCGATGGCGCTGCCGAAGCTGCTGCTCTTCTCTTCCTGCCCGGACATCGCGCGCCTGGCCTAGCGTGCGTGCAGCGGGCCAGGCGAAAGGACGAAGCGCAGCGTGGCCAGGCTTCGGGCGAGCAGGGCGCGGTTTTCGGCGCGGCGGCGCGGTTGCGAGACCCAGAGGGCGGCCCAGCCCACGGCGCGCAGCGACTGGCCAAGGAAGGTGCAGAACGCATACCACAGCACGCCCGCCTGTCCGTGGTGCTTGCGCCAGTACTTCAGGTTGGCGCGGCGCCGCTCGATGTAGTAGCGCGTGGGGGCGGCCTGCGAGCTGCCGCCGCCGTAGTGGTAGATCTCTGCGCCGGGGCAGAAACGCACCTGCCAGCCGGCCGCGCGAAAGCGCTTACACCAGTCGGTGTCTTCGGCGTAGAAGAAAAAGCGCTCGTCGAGCGGGCCCACCTCGTCGACGGCGGCGCGCCGGGCGAACCAGAAGCAGCCGGTTACCCCGTCGACCGGCCGCTCTTCATCGTGCGCCCAGTCGTTCATCTTGAGCGGGGCCACCGCGCCCACGCCGGGCAGCAGCCGATGGAGAAACATGTTTTCGGCGAAGACGCTGAGGTAGGTGGGTTCGCGCGTGCACGAGGGTTGCAGGCTGCCGTCGCGGTTCAACACGCGTGGGCCCAGTAAGCCCGCCGCCGGCTCGCGATCGAGGACATCGAGCAACGCATCGATGGCGCCCGGCCGCAGTTCTACGTCGCTGTTTACGAGAGCCAGCACCTGGCCTTGTGCGATAGCGATTGCCTGGTTGTTGGCGCGGGCAAAGCCGACGTTGCCGTCGTTCTCGACCAGCACCACCTGCGGATAGTCCGCACGCACGGCGTCCACACTGCCGTCGGTCGAGGCGTTGTCCACCACGATCACTTCCAGCTGCGCGCGGGTCGCTTCGTTGTAGAGCGAGCGCAGGCAGTCGAGCAAGAAGCCGCGGGCGTTGTAACTGACGATGATGACGCTGACCGTCGTCATGCCGGCGCTCCGGCGCGGCGCGGCGTCGGCCGGCTCGCTTCGACCTGTGGCGCTGGCTCGTCCACCTCTTCCCACTCGTTGCGGAAGATAATGGCGAGGTTGCCGCACACGGCCACGAGTATCCAGAACACATAGATATTCTGCGAGAGGATGTTGACCGTGAGCATGCCCAGATTCGCCCCGGCAATGCCCGCCGCGAAGCACCACAGTGCCCAGCGGTCGCCGAAGCGTTCAGCATAGCGGTAGGCGCGGAAGAGCGCGTGGTAGAGCATGGCATTGACGGCCATGAAGGGCAGCAGTCCGGCCAGTCCGAAGCGCGCCAGCCGCGCGATGTAAATGCTGGTGAAATCCTTGTGGCGCCAGTCGAAGCCCGCGCGCGCATTGATCGGCTGGTCTTCCGGCGACACGCCCACATAGCCATAGCCGAAGAGCCAATGGCCCGCCATGCCGCCGGTGAACGCCTCTTCGTACAGGCCGATGCGATAATAGGCGGTCGAACTGTTGAAGGCCAGTCGGGTGGGGATATAGAGTAGGCCGCGGTTGCTGGCGAAGTGGAGCACGGTGCCCACCACCACCATCCCAATCAGCACGAAGGGCGTGTAGCGGCGCATGGGGTAGGCCATCACCAGGCCGAACCCGCACACCACGGTGAGCAGGGGGCCGCTCGACATGCTCGAGATGATGCCCAGCAGCATGAAGCCGATGACCGCGCACAAGGCCGGGCGGCTCCAGTGCGTCTGGTACCAGTGGCCCACGAGCACCGGGGCGAGCAGGGCGAAGTACATGCCATAGGCGATGTATTGGCCGAAGCTGGCGTCGGCCCGGTACAGCCCGTGGCGCACCAGCATGTACTGCTCTTCCCAGCCCCAGGAAGTGTGCGCGCGCAGCGTGGCATAGGGGTTGTGCCCGGTCCATGCCTGGTAGAAGCCGATGAGTACCAGCGGAATGCCCACCACCGCCAGGCCGCGCACGAGGAAGTAGAAGTCGTCTTTGCTGGTGATGATGAGCCGCGCCGCGAAGTAGGGCAGCAACATGTCGAATGCCGTGCCGCCCTGCCGCTCGACCATCTCCATCAGCGGCGTGCTGGTGGCCGCCGCCACCGTCTGGCCCGCCCACGCGGCACAGACCATCGTATCCATCCACGACCAGCGGAACGCGGCGCGGTCGAGCGGGTACAGAATAAGCCGCGCCACCAACACCATGACCAGAATGCGGCCCACATTGAAGTCGGCGACGCCCAGCCGCACGGTGAGGTATTGCGGATAGAGCAAGAGTGCCGCCAGGAACATCATAAGGCCCCAGCGCGGCTTGCTGTACCAGATGAGAAGTGCGCCCGCGGCAGCGATGGCGCCCGTCAATAACTGCATGGTGTCCCTATCCGCCGCGCACGCGGCTCCAACATGGCAAGGGTACCATAAAAGCTAGAAAGCCCGAGCCGTTATGTGGTGGGGAAAAGAGCACGGGGACACGCGGTGCTCGGGTAGCGCAGAGAAGCGGAAGCGGGAGACGCGTATGGTCTGGGGCGATTCGTGCCGGCCGGCGGCGGGCGGACACCACTGGGCGGACGCATCCCCACCAGTCCAGGATGGGCTGGTCAATCAGAAAGGCCATCGATTGGCCCGTGGGAAAGGACACAGGGTGGCCAAAAAGAAAAGCCCCGCAGCGCGCTAAGGCGTTGCGGGGCTTGTGTTTGAAATGGTCGGGATGGCCGGATTTGAACCGGCGACCCCCACACCCCCAGTGTGGTGCGCTAACCGGGCTGCGCTACATCCCGACGGAAGAATGGAAGGTTCTTACGTCACGAAACGGAGTCGAGCAGGTCGAGCAGGGCGCGCAGTTCGGCTTCGATCTTGTCGGCCAGGTCGATGGCTTCCTGCCGGGTGCGCGGGCGGCCTTCGCCGTGTAGCTCTTGCGCCAGGCGCACGCGTGCGCCGGCCACGGTCATGCGCTCGTGGTGCAGCAGCTGCTTGATGCGCTTGGCCACGGCTACGTCGGCCGGGCGGAACTGGCGGCGTCCGGTGCGGCTCCGTTTCGGTTTCAACTGTGGAAACTTGGCTTCCCATTGCCGCAACAGGTGCGGCGCGACCCCGATGATCTCGGCGGCTTCGCCGATAGTGAGGAGCCGGTCGGGAAACTCAGGCATCGTAGCGGATGGCCTCGCAATGCTGCAACCAACGCGCCAGCCTAGCACATGGCGCGGGGCCTACTCTGCCTTGATGGCGCGGCGTGTCCACCAGGTCAGGCCGGTGAGGTCGCGCTTGCTGCCGGGCAATAGGCCGCCCAGTGCGAAGCCGACGACGAACATGATGAAGTGGCCGAGGATGCCAGCGTAGTAGGCGTCGATATTGGGGCCCCAGTCGCCGATGAGCCCCAGCTGGCGCAGCCGCATCCATACGCTGAACACCATGGTACACGCGATGCCCACGGCGATGGCGCGCCCGTCGCCCCAGGGCACAAAGAAGCCCAGTGCAAACAGGCCGAACAGCCCGCCTGCCGTCAGTGACTGCACAATGATGTTGGTGTCCTGCACGGTCTTCTGCTCGAGGTTGGCGAAGACCAGCCCGATTAGAATCATGGCCGCGCCCGCGACAATGGCGATGTAGCGCGCCACGCGCAGGTAGTGCTGGTCGTCGCGGTCGGGCGCCAGGTGCCGCTTGTATATGTCGATGGTGCTCACGGTGGCGACGGCGTTGATGCTTGAGTCGAGCGACGACATGGCTGCGGCCATGACCGCGGCCACCACAATGCCGGCGAGCCCGACGGGCATGTACTCGAGCATGAAGAAGGGCAGGATCTCCTCGGCGGCGCGGCCGTCGGTGCCCATGAGGATGGCGGTTGCTTCATCTGACGGATTGACTTTGAAGAATACATACAGGCTCGTGCCGAGAAACATGAAGAAGAACCAGATAGGCACGCTGGCGAAGGCGCAGATGAGCATGGCCTGTCGCGCACTGGCCATGCTGCGCGAGGCGGCGTATCGCTGGACGACGTTTTGGTTGGCGCTGTATTCGGCCAGGAACAATCCCAGACCAACAAGGAGCAACATTAATGCCGTCTTCTCGTCGAAGCGGAATGCGAAGGATGTGGGCTGAGCCGCCACGCTGCCGTCTTCCTGCAGGGTGACTTCGGACAGCGCGAACTTCCCGTCTTCTGCCGCCGTCTCGATGATGCCGCCCAGGCCGCCGGGCACATTGAAGATGATGATGACGAGGCACACCATGCCGCCCGCGAGCAGCACCAGCGTCTGGATGACGTCGGTCCAGACGACGGCCTCGATGCCGCCCACGACGGTATAGAAGGCGACGAATACGCCCGCGATGACAATGCTGACCTCGACGCTGAGTCCGGTGAAATTGGCGATGAGCAACGAGAGCAGGAAGAGGATGAGGCCGATGCGGAAGACCTGGCCGACGATGAAGACCAGCGCGGCGTAGACCCGGGTCGACGGGCCGAAGCGCCGCTCGAGGTATTCATAGGCAGAGGTAAGATTCCCCTGCCGGAAGAAGGGGAGAAAGAAGATGGCGGCGATCACGACGGCGATGGGCAGACTCAGGTTCTGAATCATGCGCAGATAGGCCGTGCGGTAGGCGTCGCCTGGGAAGGCGAGGAAGGTGACCGAACTGATGGAGGTGCCGACGAGGCTGAGGCCGATGGCCCAACTGGGAAAGCGCCGCCCGCCCAGGAAGTATTCTTCGGTGCTGCGGTTGCGGCGCGCGAACCACAGGCCGAGCGCGGCGATGCCCCCGAAGTAGAGGATGATAACGATGAAATCTACGATGCGGATGTCGCCCATGATGCCCACTCCCCGTGCCACGTGGGAACGTAGCAAGCGCGGCGGCCCGCGTCAAACGCTTGGCTAACCTTGGGGTGCGGTCAGGCGGATACCCTCGGGGCTTACGGCATAGCCGATGCCCGCGGTGGGCCATTGGCGAATGAGCAATTCGATGGCGGTTTGCACGCGCACGCCGTTCATGATGGCGAAGTTTACGGGCAGGTCGGCGAGGGCGTCGTCTGCGGTCACGGGTGTACCCAATTGGCGGCTGAGTGCGGGCAGCACGTCGGCTAGGGGCACCGGCTCGAGATAGAGCGGCACCTGCTGGGGGTCGCGCGCGGGCTCGGGCAGCACGACATCGACCTGCCGCGCCAGCAAGGTACGCACCCCGGGGGCGGCCTGTTCCTCCGGGCTTGGCACGGCGATGCGGGCGGGATTATCGCGCGCCTCGAGGAAGATGTATTCGGGTGTCACGTCGAGGTTGATGGCGGCCGGGGCCAGCCGGGCCGACTGCAGCAGTGCGGTCAACCCGTCGGCGAAGGGCGCCCGGCCCAGGGTCAACTCGCCGGTCTGGGTCTGCGCCACGATGTTGTCGGCCACCAGCGTTGCGCCGGTGGCCCGCCCGAGAAAGGCCAGTGCGACGAACAGTGAGGTATCTGCCCCGAAGGCCAGCTCGGCCGTCAGCGTGTCGTAGGGTGGACCCAGCGTCTCGCTGAGGTCCCAGGCTTCGAGTACCGCCATACTCGGGTCGTAGAGCAGATAGTAGTGGGGGCGCGCGGCCACTGCGAGATCCGTGGCGTCGGCGATTGCTTCCACGAAACGCGCGAACGATACGTCGTTCAGTTCGAGGTCGGGAACAATGCGGTTTTCGAGACCATCGGGCACGACGAGGCCGCCGCCGATGTTCTGGCCGGTATAGCGCACGGTGTCGCCGAGCGTGCCCTGACCGAGGCGCAGCGTCACATCGGGGAAGCGCTCGTCTTCGGCGAGGGGTGGCTGCTCCGCCGTGGGCAACTCTTCGGCCGCCTCGTCTGCAGGTTCCTGGGGTGTAGTTGCACAGCCGGCCACCAGCGTGGTGGTGGCGAGCAGCAGCGCCAGCGGCGCCAGGTGAAAACGGCTGGTCATAAAGCGGGCTCCGGAGTCGCTTCGGCCGGCCGGCCACAGCGCGGACACAAGGGGGCCGCGCTGCCGTGCACGCGCGAGTACCGTTCGACGCAGGGGCGGCAGCTCGACGTGCCACAACGCACGCAGGCCACGGCGCCGCGTTGGGCCAGCGACTGCCCGCACTCCGCGCACCGGTGTATCCGGGTGTCCGGCGTGGTTACCGTAGCCAGGTGTTGGGTCTGTTTGTGCAGCGTGTGTATCACCAGTTCCGCATGGCATTGTGGGCAGGCGCTTAATCGCACTTCGCCCTGGGCGACAATGGGGTAATCCCGCGCGAGCAGCGCGCGTTCCGCGGGCGTCGCGTTAGGAATCTCCTTGACGGCGCGATCATATGTTGCGCCGCAGTGGCCACACGTGAGCGCGAGCGCCCTGGCCTGGCCGCGGCGGCTGCGCGCGAGCCCTTGTCTGCTGCGGGCCGTCGCCAGGACGAGCGCCGTGCCGGCGGCGGCCACACCCAGCGCCGCCCATAACGGCAACAGCGCGTGCGATTCCATGCTCTGCATCCGGTTGTGCCCCAGGACTGCCCTGCCTATACTGCCGCGCATGTTAGCCGTTGCCGTATGCCTATTGATACCCGCGCTGGCGCAGGCGCCGGTCGAGCCGCC
>CAYMLC010000169.1:0-7434 GCA_964390765.1 uncultured Nitrospirales bacterium | reverse complement strand
CGCTTCGGTTGTCTCGTCGAACGGCGGCTGGCCCACCAGCTCCTCGGCAAAGCTCAGCACCGCGCGCTCGGCCACCTCGGCAGCCGGCTGGTCCGAAGTCGAAGCGAGCAGCGCGGCACGCACCCGCTCGCTCACCGAGGGCTGCTGTGCGCGCAGGGCTTCGATGCGGCTCTGCAAGACGCCCAACTGGCGGCGCACCGCATAGCGGCCCACGCGCCAGATATCGGGCAGGGACTGGGCGGCGGCCTCGCGCGCTTCACGGGTCGCCTGCAGGTCCTGCGTCACAAAGTCGAACTCGGCCAGAATCGTCTCGCGCGCAACCGGCTGGTTCTCGATGTCGTAGCCAATCGCCGTGACCTGCCGGTCGGGCATGGGCGTAATGGCCACAACCAGCACCGTCAAGACCCCGGCAAAGACAAAGCCCTGGCGCACGCTCCAGCGGCGCGGGCCGCGGGGGCGTTGGGCAAAGGCGCCAACGCGCGATTTCTTCTGTCCGGTCTTGGGCCGCAGGGCCATGCCGTTAAGGTACCTTAGAGGTTGCCCGAGCTCAGCTTGCTCGACGTGATGGCCGCGGGCGGTTCGGCGGGCTGGTCGGCCGCGTCGTACGCATCGATAATCCGCTGCACCAGCGGATGGCGCACCACGTCGTCGCGGTCCAGGTGAATCAAGCCCACCCCTTCGACGTCCTGCAGCACGCGCATGGCCTGGGCGAGGCCGCTGCGCACGCCGCGCGGCAGGTCGGTCTGGGTAATGTCGCCCGTGATCACCGCCCGCGATCCCGTGCCCAGGCGCGTGAGAAACATCTTCATCTGTTCGGGCGTCGTGTTCTGCGCCTCATCCAGCACGATATACGCATAGTCCAGCGTGCGCCCGCGCATATACGCCAGCGGCGCCACTTCGATGCGCTCCTGATCAAACAGCTTCTGCACCCGCTCCATATCCACCATCACATACAGCGCGTCGTACAGCGGGCGCAGATACGGGTTCACCTTCTCGCGCAGGTCGCCCGGCAGGAAGCCCAGGCTTTCGCCCGCCTCCACCGCCGGCCGTGTCAAAACGATGCGCTTCACCGACTTGTCCAGCAGCGCACTCACCGCGGCCGCCATCGCCAGATACGTCTTGCCCGTACCCGCCGGGCCTATCGCCAGCGTGATGTCGTTCTGCTTGATCGCGTCCAGATACGTCTTCTGGCCGCGTGTGCGCGGGCGAATGTGGATATCGTTGCGCAGCGCCGCGTGCCGGTCCGTCAGCAGGCGCGGCACTTCCTCGGCACGCCCATTGCGCGCCTCGTGCAGCGCGAGACTGACGTCGTTCACCGAGGGGGTGTGCCCGCGGCGGATCGCGCCCAGCAGGGCGTGCAGCAGGTCGCTGACCAGGTCCGCGTCGCCGTCGGCACCTATCACAACCACGGTGGCGCCGCGGTCTACAATGCGCACTTCGGTCTCGGCTTGGATGCGCTTTCGCAGCTCGCCATTCCGGCCGAGCAGCTTGACCGCCTCCTCCGGGCTGTGAAGCTGAATTTCGCGGTTCAGTCGGCGTCGCTGTCCTTCTGTCGGCGCCTAACGGTCGGGCGCGGGCGATTCAACACCCGGGCTCGCCGCATCTTCTTGAAACAGGAACACCCGCTCTCCGGGGCGTATCAGGCCCTTGTTGCGGCGGATTGCCGCCTCAACTTCAACCGGGTCGGAGTCGAGACCTTCCACGCGTTCGCGCGCCGCGGCCCGTTCGGACCGCTGCGCCTTCAAATGCGCATCGGTCGCACGCACCTCCGCGTCGCTGGCCTGCTTCGCGTCGAAGCGCGCGGCCAGGTCCCGTTCGTGCACATACCATACGCACGCACCGAGCACCGCCGCCGCTATCAACGCGTAACGCATAGCCGGAATAACGCAGTCCCCTGGTTGGCCCCTGCCCCTATGATGCGCTATTTCCCGATATTGTACAAGGCATCCAGGCCCGGGTACTCCGCCTGGTCGCCCAGCAACTCCTCTATCCGCAGCAACTGGTTGTACTTGGCGATCCGGTCGCTGCGCGAGGCCGAGCCCGTCTTGATCTGTCCGGCGTTCAGCGCCACCGCGATATCGGCGATCGTGCTGTCTTCGGTCTCGCCGCTGCGGTGCGAGATGACCGTGGTATAGCCGGCGCGGTGCGCCATCTGGCAGGCCTCGAGCGTCTCCGTCAGTGTACCAATCTGGTTCACCTTCACCAGGATCGAGTTGCCCACCCCTTCCTTGATGCCGCGCGCCAGGTATGCGGTGTTCGTCACGAACAAGTCGTCGCCCACCAACTGCACGCTGTCGCCCAGCGCCTCGGTCAGCTTGCGCCAGTTCGGCCAGTCGTTTTCGTCCAGGCCGTCTTCAATCGACTTGATGGGGTACTTGCCGCACAGGTCCTTCCAGAAGGCCACCACATCGTCGGCCGTCTTCTCGGGCTGGGCTTCGGCCTCCATCACGTACTTGCCGTCCTTGTAGAACTCGCTCGACGCGGCGTCGATGGCGATGAAGGTGTCTTCGCCCGGCTTGTAGCCGGCCGCCTCGATCGCCTGCAGGATGACTTCGATGGCCTGCGTGTTCGATTCGAGGTTCGGCGCAAAGCCGCCCTCGTCGCCCACGGCCGTATTCAGGCCCATGTCCTTCAGCACCTTTTTCAGGCTGTGGAAGATCTCGGCACCCATGCGCAGCGCCTCGCGGAAGCTGGGCGCACCCGCCGGCATCACCATGAATTCCTGAATGTCGACGTTGTTGTCGGCGTGCTGGCCGCCGTTGAGAATGTTCATCATCGGCATCGGCAGCACGTTGGCGTTGGCGCCGCCCAGGTACCGGAACAGCGGCATCTCGAGTGCCTCGGCCACGGCGCGCGCCGTCGCCAGCGACACGCCGAGAATCGCGTTCGCGCCCAGGTTGCTCTTGTTCGGCGTGCCGTCCAGCTCGATCAGCATGGCGTCGATGGCGCGCTGGTCGAGCGCGTCCATGCCCACGATTTCCTCCAGGATCACGCCGTTGACGTTGTCCACCGCCTTCGTCACGCCCTTACCCAGATAGCGTTTCTTGTCGCCGTCGCGCAGTTCCACGGCTTCGTGCTCGCCGGTGCTCGCGCCCGAGGGCACCGCGGCCCGACCGAGCACCCCGCTGTCCAGCACCACATCCACCTCGACGGTGGGGTTGCCGCGCGAATCCAATATTTCTCGGCCGGTAATGCCAACAATGCGGGTCATCGTTTCCTCGCTCCTTCCGTAAAGTGGGTGACCGCCGCGCGATCGCGCCGGGCGGCCTTCCCCCCCTGTGTCTCCTTGCTGGATATACACCACGTGCTGCACCTGCGGTGCGCTGGCAGGGCGAGTGTAGCGCAGCGTGCCGGGGCGAGTGAAGAGTAGAGCGGACGCGTTCAGGGGGCGGCAGAAGGAGGCGGCGGGGGTGAAGAGCCGCGCGCATCCGTGGCAGGTGCGGCGCTGACGGGGGGTGGGGTAGAAGGGAAAGTGCCCGGCGTCCCTGCAAGGCCTATCGCCTAACGGCTGACGCCTGCCCTCCTCTTGCACCTTCCCAGCCTACACATACTGATCTTCCCGCGTGCGCCGCCGGTAAGTGGCCGTTTCGTCGCCGGTCTCCGCCGTCACCTCGAGGCGCTTCACATCCTGCGCGGCTCCGCCTTCCCCCTCCATGTCGAGGTAAATCCACACATCGGCCGCAAAGCGGCCGGTCGCGCTGGCCACGGCCTGGGGCGTGTTCGTGTCGCCGATGCGTACCTGGTACTCCGCGCCCAGCCGTTCGCTTACACCGCTGAAGTTGTCGAGGCAGCCCCGGGCCTGTTCCCGGTAGTGCCGCGCCCGGCTCAGGCGCCGCTCGATATTGCGCATGCTCAGCGTCACGAAGGGCGTCTGCAGCCGTTCGGTCACCGTGTTCTTTGTCTTCGACGCGCGCAGCTTCAACAGCACCTTCTGCAAGACCTGCAGGCGCGAGTTGCCATCTTGCGTGCTGCCCATCAACGCTTCGAGCGCCGGCATCGCCTGCAAGGCTTCCGCCTTCTCCTGCGCACTCTGCGTCAGTTCTTCCAGTTCCTCGTTCAGTGCCCGCACCTTCTCGCCCGCCTCCTCCAGGATGCGTGCCGCACGCGACCGGCTCAGTTGTTTGCTCAATATTTCCTTGTGCAGCGCCTGCGCATGGGCATTCGCCTCGGCCAGGTCACCGTCCACCGGCTCATCGGTATCCAGCCGGGTCAGGTCTTCCATGTGCATCCACGAAGATTCCGGCCCGATGAACCACGAAGTGATCGCGCCCGGACGCACCAGCCGTTCCTCAGCCGCCACGCGCACTTCGTGAATGCTCTTGATGACGCGGCGCAGGACCCGCGCCCGTTGCTGTTCGGCGGAGAGTTCCTCGAGCAGTTTCTGCGCCGCCCCACCGCCAAACAGAAACATCAGCGCGCTCTGCGCCAGCTGCTCGGCCTCGTCCGTCGCGAGGGTTGCCAGCGAATCGAAGTGGTGTGCCCGGGTGCGCAGGCGATAGGCCGCCGAAAGCAGCCGGTTCAGGTCGGGCCCGGTCACCTCGCCATAGTCTTCACAGGTCAACTCGCGCCGCAGCACGATGGACAGGTGCTGCTGGCGGTGGTGGTCGAAACGGTAAGCGCTCAGCGGACCCGCCACGTGCCATGCGCCGCCGTGCACCGTGCCGCCCACACGCGCCGCGCGCGCCTTCATGTTGCCCAGGAAGCTGTCTTCGTAGAGCACCAGTTCGTTGCCCGCAAAGACCAGCTTCGCGTTTTCCGCGTGCACGCCATGCACATCCCCCAGCTTCGCCACGACAAACGCGTTGTTGATGATGTTGCGCGCGCGGATGTCGCCACGCTGCGCCACGCACACGCCCGCGATATTGGCGATAACGTCGCAATGGTCGTGCGCCAGCACCCGGCCCAGCAGATAGCCGTCTACGCTGCACGCCCCCTTCTCGACGACCAGCGTGCAGTCGTCGGGCACATCGCCCAATACCCGCACGGTGCAGGGCGCGGTGTAGACGGGCCCGCGGTGCGGCAATTCGATACCACCCAACAGGCGCACCTCGCGCGGGCGCGCCTGGGTCAGGTCCTGCTCTCGCAGGTAGAGCATCGAGCCGTGAAAGGCGGTCTCGAGCACGTCGGGCGCGGTGCTGCCCTGCAGGGCGCGCAGGCGTTCGACATGCGGCGACACCACCTCGGCGACACGCTCAAAGCGCTGGGGCGCCACGTGGTGTGCGATAAGGCCGTTCACCTCGAGCAGGAAGTCAATCTCTTCGCGGCGCAGGTGCGCGCCTTCCGCGGCCAGCAGACCCAGCTTCTGGCGCAGCAAAGGCTGGCGGCGGCGCCCGCAGGTGCCCGGCTGGGGCACGGTCTCGACCTCCAGCCAAGACGCAATCCGCTCGCGCAGCGTGGCGGTTTCCTGCAGATGCGTGGCGTCGCTGCCGTGTACCGCGGCCCACTGCGCGCACAACGCCAGGTCTTGCAAAGTAAGCGCGGCCACGGTCTCGACCGGCGCTTCCAGCACATATTCGATCAGTCGGCGAAGCACATGCTGCCTCTGCGCGCCGTCTGCGCTCCGGCTGCCCATCCGTGCCGCAGCGGCGCCATCGTGGCCACGGCCGCACGCGTACACCCGCACGCTGCCGTGTGCCGCGCTCACTTTACCCGCGCCCTGCCGGTGCAGCAAACCTCGGCTTGCGCACAGGCGCGCGGCTGGAAAACACTAGCCGCTCGCCCAATGCGGAAAGGAGCGGCGCATGAAGCAGTGGACGCGCGCGGTCTTGTGCAGCCTGGCGGCACTGGCCGCGCTCATGGGTGCAGGCTGTGGCGGTGGCGGCGAGACGGAGACCGGCATCCTGCAGGTGGGCAACGGCGCCGCATTGCAGGGGCTCGACCCCCACATCGTAACGGGCGTGCCCGAGAGCAACGTGCTGACCGCGCTGTACGAGGGGCTGGTGCGCCTGGACCCGCGCACCGGCGAGGTGTTGCCTGGCGTGGCCGAGCGCTGGGAGCTGTCGGAAGACGGCCGGACGTACACCTTCCATCTGCGCGAAGATGCCGCCTGGTCGAACGGTGACCCGCTGACCGCGGAGGACTTCGCCTTCGCCTGGCGCCGCATCCTCACGCCCGAGATGGCCGCCAACTACGTCAGCATGTTGTTCGTCATTGAGCATGCCGAGGCCTATCACGCCGGCGAGCTGGACAGCTTCGACGAGGTGGGCATCCGCGTCATCGACCCGCAAACGCTCGAAGTCACGCTCGAACACCCCACGCCCTACTTCCTCGACCTGCACATTCACTACACCTTCTTCCCCGTGCACCGCCCCTCTATCGAAGCGGCCGGCGGCCTGTACGACCGCACGAGTCCGTGGACGCGTCCGGGCGCGATGATCACCAACGGCCCGTACGTGCTGACCGCGTGGGAGCCGGCCGAGCGCATCAGCGTGCGGCGCAACCCCGAGTACTGGGACGCCGCCAGCGTGACGCTCGACGGCATCGACTACCTGCCCATCGCCAACACGCAGACCGAAGAGCGCAGCTTCCGCGCGGGCGACCTGCACATGACGCAGAGCGTGCCGCTGCAGCGTATCGATACGTACCGCGAGGAGAACCCGGAAGTACTGCAACTCAAGCCGTACTTCGGCAATTACTTCTACCGCTTCAACGTGACCCGGCCGCCGCTCGACGATGTGCGCGTGCGCCGCGCCTTGAGCCTTGCCGTCGACCGCGACCTGATTCTGGCGATTCTGCAGAATGGCGGCGAGCGGGTGGCCACGCATTTCGTGCCCCCGGAAGCGCCGGACTATACCGGCCCCGAGCTGGTGCGCCATGACCCGGAAGCTGCCCGCACGCTGCTGGCCGAAGCGGGCTACCCCAACGGTGAAGGCTTCCCCCAACTCGACATCCTCTACAATACGCTCGAAGCGCACCGCACAATCGCCGA
The DNA here is from genome assembly GCA_964390765.1 of uncultured Nitrospirales bacterium. GTDB lineage: Bacteria > Hydrogenedentota > Hydrogenedentia > Hydrogenedentales > JAGMZX01 > CAYMLC01. Next base: position 506 of record CAYMLC010000169.1, on the reverse strand, counting down.
GGCCATCCAGCGCATGTGGAAAGACACGCTCGGCGTCGAGGTGGGCATCCTCAATCAGGACTGGAAGGTCTACATCTCGAGCACGCAGCAGTTGCAGTACGACATCTCACGCGCGGGCTGGATTGGCGATTTCCTCGACCCCATGGCCTTCCTGAAAATCCTGCGCAGCGGCGATGGCAACAACAATACGGGCTGGGGCAGCGCGGCCTACGACGCATTGCTGGACAAAGCCGAGGCCACGGTCGACCCCGCCCCGCGCGCGCGCGTCTTACAGCAGGCAGAGACCTTGCTGCTGGAAGAGGCGCCCCTGATGCCCATCTACTTCTACAGCCGCAAATTCCTGAAGCGGCCCAGCGTACAGAATTTCGCCATGTCGCCTACGGGCTATATCGCGTGGCACACGCTGGTGCTCGAAAAGGAAGGCGCATGAGCCCGGCGCGTCTCGTCGCCCTGGCCATGCTGGCCGCCGCCCTCGTGCTGCCGGGCTGCGGCGGCGGCAACGAAGA
>CAYMLC010000168.1:3488-7465 GCA_964390765.1 uncultured Nitrospirales bacterium | reverse complement strand
GGCAGCATCGTCGGCGAAATCCACCACGACCGGTCCGACCAGGAAGGCCCGTCGGTCGATGCTGCTCTGGTTTTCGGTTCCTTCATCCTTGCCCCGGTTGTGCCTGTTGGTCGCCTGCTCCGTGATCTGCGGCAGGGTGCGATCCCACAGGCTCTGCAGGCTGCGGCTCTCCCTGACGATAGTCTCGCCCTGCTGGATATACCCTCGACGATAGATGAGGGCAGCGGCCGGAAAGGCACCGAGCATGGTGGGGATGGCGAGGAAGAACGAGAAGGTGGCCGCGGCGGGACGGCTGGCCCCCAGCAACATGGCGCCGAGAATCGTGGCGGCCGAGCGCGAAGTGCCCGGCACCATGGCGAGGCACTGGATAAAGCCGATGCCGAAGACGATGAGGTAGGGCAACGTGTTGGCGTCGTCATAGCGGGCACGCGGGCCGATACGCTCGATCAGGAGAAGGGCGATGCCACCCAGCACCAGCATGACGGCGACCACCGTGGGGTTGAAGAGCCGCTCTTCAATGAAGTCGTTCAGCAGCAGGCCGAGCACGGCGGCCGGGAGAAAGGCGACCACGATGCGGGTCCACAGAAAAAAGGTCGTGCGAAAGTGTTCGGGGCCGCCACCGAAGGGCCACAGGCGCCGCCAGAAATACACGACGACCGCGCCGATGGCCGGCAACTGGATGACCACGAGAAAGGCCGCGGCGAAGTCCTCGCCCTCGAGCGGAAAGAGTTGCTCGGCCAGGATCAGGTGGCCGGTGCTGGAGATGGGCAGAAACTCGGTGATGCCTTCCACGAAGGCAAGGGCAAGTGCTTTGAGATATTCCACGGCAATGCTTCCCCGGTAGACGCGGGAGCATAGCAGAGGTTACCGCTCGATTCGCCAGACGTAGTGATGGCCCAGCCCGGCCGCCGTGCGCACGCCGTCTGCGTCGACGCATTCGAGATAGGCCTCCTTCGGCGTAATCCAGACGATGCAGTGGCAGCCACCCGCGCTGACAAAGGGATAGCCCACGTGCGTACCCTTGCGGCCCTGCTGTCCATCGTCGACCAGCCCCGTCTCGGCGTGCGGCGTACCGGCCAGCTTGGGGTCCCAGCCGTAGAGTCCGCGCGCATCGAGCCGGTTCCACCCCACGCGCGGCGCATCGCCCTGCCAGGTGACCACCTGCTCCCACCGGTCAAGCACAGGATCGTATTCGGCGCGCGCCCATTCGGCATCGTCGGGTCTGGCTTGCGCACGCAGTACATCGCGATGCACGCCGGCCCAGCGGTTCAGGTCGTCGTGGGTGGCGCGGTTGGGCCGCTCGAGTGCCGCGGCCACTTCCTCAGCCGTAATCGCACATGCGCCACCGGGCGCCGGCACCGCCTTCCACTCCGCCACCAGCCGTTCGGCCAGCGCGCGGCGCGTCAGCGTCTCGATCCGCTCGGTGGGGTCGTCCCACGCGAACCGCGCGATGGCGTCGGCGTCGACCTGGGCCTCGATGATGCCGCGCACCTGCTCGATGTCGGCCTCGGTTGCCGGTGGATTGGGCAGTGGCTCGGGGGAACTGGCGCAACCGGCGCCCAGCAGCAGCAGCGCTATGGCTGCTTGCAGCGTACCCGCCCGATACCGCACACTCCCGCCGCTTTTGGGGAGGCCCCGCATGCGCCTGTCACAGAATATCGCGCAAGTGTTCAGCACGGAAGACGAGAGCGTCACGCTCGAGACGCTGATGGACCGCATCAGCTTCAAGAGCTTCGGCGTGTTTCTGATCATCCTGTCGCTGCCCTCCGCCCTGCCGGTGCCCGCCCCGGGCTATTCGGTGCCGTTCGGCCTCGCGCTCATGTATCTCGGCGTGCAGGTGATGGCACGGCGCGATCACCCGTGGTTCCCCGAGTTCGTGCGCCAGCGGCGTATCCCGGCGAAGGGAAACGCGCGGCTGGTGCGATGGATGGTTAAATTCCTCGCGTTCTTTGAATATTTCGTACGCCCGCGCGTGCGCTTTGTGTACACCAACCCGATCAGCTATCGCTTCCTGGGCCTCGTCATCACCATCTGCGCCATCAGTATGTGCAGCCCGATCCCCCTCACCAACACCGTACCTGCACTCGGCATCTTTCTAATCGGGCTGGGCATGCTCGAGGAAGACGGCCTCGGCGCCCTGGTGGGCTTGCTCGTGGCGCTGGCCGGGCTTGCCCTGTCCCTTACCGTACACATCCTCGTGCTGCGGCTGGGCTGGGAAGCGGTGGACCTCGTCCGCAATTGGGTCAAGGGCCTGCTGGGCATGGAAGAGGCCGCCGCCGCGCTGCTGTTGGCCTTGGTATAGCGGACAACCGGGCCACGCAAGTGGCGGCCTGCAGCGGCATGGTGCTATGCTCCGGCCCATCAACCGGCCCGTGTGCGCGCGGCGTGTGTCGTGCAGCCGGTAACCATGAGGACCTATGCAGAAAGAAGAAGCAATCGAAGTCGAGGGCACCGTCGTCGAGCCGCTGCCCAACGCGATGTTCAAGGTCAAGTTGAACAATGACCACGTCGTACTCGCCCATATCTCGGGTAAGATGCGCAAGCACTATATCCGTATCCTGCCGGGCGACCGCGTGACCCTGCAGCTCTCGCCCTACGACCTGAGCAAGGGCCGCATCACCTACCGTTACAAGTAGTCCCTGCCACCCAGCCGGCACTCGTTCGTTCCCGCCTGCATGCGCTACACTGGCCGTTTGGGCCGCGCAATGGGAGACAGGGCTATGGACGTGCCGGTGGTTTTTCGCGATGACATTCTGAAGGGGCGCGTGGCGCTGGTAACCGGCGGCGCCAGTGGCATCGGCCTTGGTATCGCCGAGCGCCTGGCCATGTGCGGGGCCGACGTGGTGATCGCCAGCCGCCGCAAGGAACTGTGCGACGAGCAGGCCAAGCGCCTGGCCGATGCGTACGGCGTGCGCGGCATGGGCCTCGCGCTGAATGTGCGCGACAGCGAGGCGGTGAACGCGGCCTTTGCGCAGGCGAACGACGAGATGGGCCGCATCGACGTGCTGGTCAACAACGCGGCCGGCAACTTCTACTATCCCTCGCACAAGCTGAGCGACAACCAGTGGAAGGCCGTACTCGAGATCGATCTCTACGGCACCTTCTACTGCTCGCGCGCGGCCCAACCCTATCTCGCCAAACAAGGCGGCACCGTCGTTTCGATCAGCATGACCCTGCACCACCAGGGCTGGGTGGGCATGGCGCCCGCCTGCGCGGCCAAGGGTGGCATCGACGGACTCACCCGCACGCTCGCGCTCGAGTGGGCCCGCTTCGGCATCCGCGTGAACGCCATCGCGCCGGGCCCCATTGTGACCGAGGGCGTGCAGAAGGCCTTTGCCGCCGGCGGCGACTTCAGCCACTACCAGGACACCATCCCGCTTGGCCGCGCCGGCGAACCCGAAGAGATCGGCAATATGGTCGTCTTCATGGCGTCGGATGCCGGCAGCTGGATGACCGGCTCCATCGTGGTCATGGACGGCGGCGAAGAACTGAGCCCGCGCCGTGCCGGCGTCGACCCCGCCGCGCTCGAACAAATGGCGGAGATGCTGAAGGCGCAGGGCAAGTAGCGGTCGCCCTTCCCGGTCCCTGTGCTCTGGCGCGCGCTACTTTGCCTGCACGGCCGAGAGCCCGCGCGGCCAGCTTTCGTGGCGGCGCTGCACGGGCAGGCCGTCGGCGGTCTGGATAATCCACAGGTGGTGGCGCGCGTCGAGGTCATACGTAAGCGTGGTGTCGTCGAGTGTCACGGCGCGTGTCGGCAGCGCCTGCGCCGTGTTGACGGCGCGCACACGGGTCAACGCAGACTCGGCGTCGCGTTCCGGGTCGAGCCACACGGCGCCCACTTCCGGCGTGCTGTAGACCACGACGGCGGGCGCGTCTTCGGGCGTGGGCAGATAGGCGGCGAAGTCGCCCACCTCGCGCACGGGCGTCCAGCCATCGGGCACATGGTCAAAGACGACATAGCTGGCCACGGTCAGGTA
>CAYMLC010000168.1:0-3478 GCA_964390765.1 uncultured Nitrospirales bacterium | reverse complement strand
TCGGGCACATGCACTGGCCCCTCGGCCACGGCAAAGCGCTCCCACACGCCGGTGTTGTTCTGGCGGCGCACGTCGCCCCCGGCCGGCAGGTGCACACATTTCATGGCGTCGCCCGCGCCGTCGTTCAGCATCAACAAGGTGGGCCGCGGCACCACCCGGTTCCATGCGCCACGCCACACGCCGCCCGCGGTCAAGAGGTAGCCGGGGCCGCCACTCAGTAGTTCAGGACTGCCGTGGGGCACGTGTGCCCGGCGCAGGTAGTAGTGCTCGGGCTTTTCCTCCATCCACGCCAGCGTGTGCAGCGGCGGCCGGTAAGAGCGCATGGCGCCACCGGCGGCATGGTGGCGCCGGTGGGCTATCTCGATGGCCTCGCCTTCAGGTGGGGCGCCCCACAACCGCATGAACGCCGGCATCGAATGATCGTGCAACGAGGTGCGGGCCATATAGCCGAGCTGGCGGCGGAAGGGCCCCCACTGCCGGTAATCCAGGGTGCGGCGGCTGGTTTCCCACGCCAGCTCATCAAGCAGGGCACGGGCCATGCCTGCGACCTCGGGCGGTTCGGCAAAGCTCTCGAGGCTCAGAATGGGCGGGATGGCGTAGCCCTCGTAGGGCAGCGAGTTGAACTCGTACATCCCGTCTTCGCGCAGGTGCTTGAGGTAACCCAGTATCCAATCGGTCATGCCGTTGGCTTCGTTGTCGTAGCGCGGATCCGGGTTGCCCTGCGCGCGCAGGTACTGGTTCTTCAGATAGCGCGTCGATTCGACCATCAGCACATGGTTCTCGGTGTCGAACACCGCACCCAGCGAGCGCGGCACCGTGAGGTCGGGGCCCGGCCCCTCGACCGGCAGCAACTCATCGAGCAGATGCTGCTCGGCCGCGGGCGACAGGCGTCCCGGCGCCTGATACAGCAGCACCGTCAGCCAGGCCGTGCCGAAGTCGTGGTCCCCATAGTGGAAGGTCCAGGTCGAGCCCATGCCGCGGATCTGCTCGGCGCCGAGCAGGTATTCGTTCAGCGGCTCGGCGTCCCAACCCGTCATGTAGCGGGCGACCAGCGTGCGCGGCGAACGGCCCTTGTCGCCCTCGGGCCAGGGCGGCAGGTCTTGCGCGGCAATCTGCGCGAGCAGGGCGTCGACCGTCGGCGTATCGGCAGGCGGGCGCGCCTCGGTGTCGGGCCTGGCGAGTGCAGCGCGCTCGGCCGGCGAGACGGGGATGAAGCCGGGCACGCTGTTGATGGGAAAGACGTACAGCATCGCCTGGTGCACGGCGCCCAGCACGAGCATGATCGTGGTGAGGCCCGCGAGCACATAGCCACTGCGGCGGGTAACGGGAAGTCTGGGCATAGGTAAACTGTCCTGAACCGTATCGTGCAGCTTGACGCACACAACATGCTGGACTACGCTTAGGTTCACTACGTGTCGCCAGCCGCCTTCGCCAAGGACGAACACCACCATGTTCATCATCGACGCACTGTCCGATTTTTTTCTGACGCTACAATCGACCTTCGTCAACATACCGACTGATAATTTCCTGAGCGAGTTGTACGTCGCACTGAATTTCGTGCTGCAACTCTTCGCGGGCATCTTTGGGGGTGGCACGACGGATGGTGGCTTTCCGCTGGGGGGCGGCGGCCTCCCCTTCTAGCGCGCCCCCGGGCCGCGCCACATGAACCGGCCCTGGGTGTGGGCGGCGCTGGGGCTGACCGGCGGCCTGGTGCTGCTCTCTTTCACGCCGGCGCCGCCGCATCTGCTTGCGCTGTCGGCCGCGCCCCTCGCCCTGCTGGCCCTGCTGCTGCGCCGCTATGAGGCCCGGCTCGATGCACCCGCCGCAGCCTTGCTCTTCTGTGCGCTGGCCGCGCCCCTCTACGCCTGGCGTGGCCCGGGCGAAACCGACGCCCTGGCGCGCGCCCTGCCGCCGGGCGAGCGGCTGCGCGTGGCGGTAGAAGGCACCGTAGCACAGGCGCCGCAGCCCGATGCCGAACGCGAATACGCCAGCTTCGTGCTCGACGTCGCGCGCTGGCGCGTGGGCGATGCGCCGTGGCAATCGGGCCACGTGCGGGTCTACGCGGGCTGGAGCGATCCGACCCGGCCCTTGTACACGGGGCAGCGCGTCCAGGCGCGCGGCGAAGCACGCAGGCACTTCGGCACGGCCAACTTCGGCATCCGCAGCTTTGAGCAGACCAAGCGCGCCCAGGGCATACACAGCGGCTTGCGTGTGCGCGGCGATGCGGTCGAGGTGCTGCATACGCCCACGTGGTCGCCGGCCTACTGGGCCAGCCGCCTGCGTGGTTGGCAGGCCACGCGTATCGATGCGTGGTTCGACGCGGACACCGCACCCTTCGTGCGCACCATGTGGCTCGGTATGCGCGGCGAGATCGAGCGGGCGCGCTATCAACAATTCGTACAATCGGGCACGGCGCACGTGCTGGCGGTGTCGGGCGTGCACGTGGGCATTATCTACGCCAGCCTCTATGCCGTGCTGTCGCTGCTGGGCTGGGGCACGCGGCCGCGCGCCATCGCGCTGATTGCCGGGGTCTTTCTCTTCGCGCTCACGGCGGGGGCCCAGGTGTCGAGCCTGCGCGCCGCCACCATGTTCTCGATTCACCAGGGTGCCGTCTTGCTCGACCGCGAGCCCGACCCACCCACCATCATCGGACAGGCCGCGCTCTTGTTCCTCGTGCTCGACCCCGGCCTGCTCACCAGCATCGCGTTCCTGCTCTCGTTCAGCAGCGTGGCCAGTATCCTGCTCTTCGCCGCGCCCCTCGCCGCGGCGCTCGGCGCATTGCCCTATCTGCTGCGCCACGCCCTGGCCGCCACGGTCGCCGTGCAGATCATCCCGCTGCCCTTCGTTGCCCTGTTCTTCAACGTCGTCACGCCGCTGTCGTTTCTGGCCAACATGCTCGTGATTCCGCTCACCGGCGTGGCGCTGTGGCTGGTACTGCTGACCATGGCGGTGGGCAGTGTGCTGCCGGGCGCAGGCGCCCTGCTGGCAGCGGCCACGACACCGGCCTTCGCGTGCATCGGGCTCATCAACGCCGGTGTGAACGCCTTACCCGGCAGCCACTTCTACGTTGGCGGACTGGGCGTCTACACCTTCCTCTGGTGGTGGCTGGGGGCGGGGCTGCTGGCCCTCGGCCTGTACGGGCGCCTGCGCTGGCGCGTGGCCGGCCCGGCGGCGCTGGCGTGTCCCCTGCTTGTCCTGTTCACCCTGTGGCTGCCGCAACAGCACGCGGGTGTCTGGTTTCTCGATGTCGGCCACGGCGATGCGACCTTCGTGCGCGCGCCCGGCGGCGAGACCCTGCTGATCGACGGCGGCGACAAGAGCGAGTACGTGGACTACGGCGACAGCGTGGTGCGCCGCTTTCTGTTCGCGCAGGGCGTACGGCGGCTCGACTATGTGCTGGCCTCGCACGCGGACCGCGACCACATCGGTGGGCTGCGCAGCGTGCTGCCCTATTTCGACGTGGGCGTGCTGCTGCTGG
>CAYMLC010000167.1:3928-7469 GCA_964390765.1 uncultured Nitrospirales bacterium | reverse complement strand
CATCGTCGCGCGTTTTCGCCTGCATCAGCCAGACTTCGGCATCAAGCCCTACTCCGCGATGCTCGGCGCGCTGAAGATCCAGCCGGACATCAAAATCCGCGTCACCGTCCCGCTGGACTGACCCCCGCCCGGTCGGTCGCGCGCACGTGCTCGACGAGCTCTAGGCCGGTCGGCGTCAGCTCGAGCTGGCCCTCAACGAGGCGGTGAGCAACATCATGCGCGGAGTGCCGTTGAATGCCAAGGGCGATTTCACCGGCAATTTCTTCTCGTTCCTGACCCCGTACCCCATTCTGGTGGGCCTGCTGGTGGTGGCCACGTTCGCCATGCACGGCGGTATCTACCTGTATCTGAAGACCGAGGGCGAACTGCAGGAGCGCCTGTACCCGATGCTGTGGCGCAGCTTCGGCATCTTCCTGGTGCTCTACATTTTCACCACCATGTTCACGCTGGTTCAGGTACCGCAGGCCATCGAGAACTTTGAGACCATGCCGGCGGCGTGGGCCGTGGTGGTGCTGAATGTGCTTGCGATTGCCAACATTCCGCGGGCGCTGTTCATGCACAAGCCGGCCTACGCCTTCCTTTCCAGCTGTGCCAGCATCGCCGCGTTTGTATTTCTGTTCGGCATCGCGCTGTTCCCGAACATGGTGGTATCGAGCGTGAACCCGGCAGAACACACGCTGACCATTTACACGGCCGCTTCGAGCCCGACCACGCTGACGATCATGCTGGTCATGGCGGTCGTCGGCATGCCGATCGTGTTGACGTACACCGCGATTATCTATTGGACCTTCCGCGGGAAGGTGGAACTGGGCAAGTTCAGTTACTAGGCGCGGATGGCCTCATTTCCGGCCATTTGCGAATACAGGGCGAGGCACGCGCGCGGCCGCTCGATTGGAGCGGTCGCGCCGTGTTATGCCCGCAATAGTAGTTGCAACAGCGACGTGTAGACGGCCTGCCGCGGTGGCGCCCGCGGGCCAGAGGAGTAGCGGCCATGCAATCGATCTACTGGGTCATCTCGCGCGACTGCAACCAGCGCTGCGCCCATTGCTACAACGATTCGGCGCCGGGCGCCCCGGGGCTCACGCTGGCAGATGCCTCGCGCTGTATCGCGCATTTGCCAGACCCCGACGACGTGCCGGTCGAATGGGTCATTCTGTCAGGCGGCGAACCGCTGGTCTGGCCGGAGTTGCTGTTCCACGCGCTGGCGGAACTGTACGCCAAGTACGGCGAGCGCACGCGCCTGTGGGTGCAGACCAATGGCGACCTGCTGGACGAGGCGACGCTTCAGCGCCTGTTGGACCATCACGTGGCGCGGGTGGATGTGGCGAGCCAGGACCGCTTCCACCACCGCGAATCGCTGCGGCGCGCGGGCATGCTCGAAGAGATGTTCCGCGCGCACGGCATGGTGCGCTTTGGTGAGCACGAGGGCGCCGGCCTGATGCCCGGTGCGCCGACGGCCTACGCCTTCTGGGGCGCCAATCCCGAAGAGTGGATTGGACCGCTGTGGCCGCGCGGCCGCGCACGCCAGCGCAACCTGACCAAGTCGACGCCGGACGATCGGTTCTGCGCACTGTGGTCGGGCGCGAAGGGTTTCCTGAATTATCGCGAGCCGGGCAGCGAGGTGAATATTCAGCTGGCCGATGTCTATCCGTGTTGCATCATGACTGCGGCGCCGATCGGCAATCTGCTGAAGCATTCGCTGACCGATATTCTGGATCGGTGCGCGGCCCACCCGGTCTTCCGCGCGCTGAACGAGGGACGCCCCGAAGCGATGGGCGAGACGCTGGGCATCAGCGCGGCGGAGGGGGAAGCGCGCACCCAGGCGCTGGGCAACCATTGTCTGTGGTGCGATGAGTTCTTCCTGAAGTACGCGCGCGCGTTGCTCGACTGGGAAGGCATGACCATTCGTGGCGATGTGGACCTGCCGCATCCGGCGCCGGGCGTGCGCGCAGCGGGCTGAGGATGCGCGCGCGGGGGTAGGTCAGTCGCGCAGGCGTTCGGCGAGGCGCGTGTTGCGCCGGGTGATGCCGCTGTTGCGCGCGGCCTGGGCAACGGCGGCCGGCGTACCGACCACGACGACGATGGCCTTGGCGCGGGTGACCGCGGTGTAGAGCACGTTGCGCTGCAGCATGAGGTAGTGCTGCGGCATGAGCGACAGCACGACAGCGCGATACTCGCTGCCTTGCGCCTTGTGCACGGTGGTTGCGTAGGCCAGCGCCAGGTCGTCGACACTGGTGAGCGGATAATCGACCAGCCGCCCTTCGAAGTCGATTTGCAGACCTTTGCCATCCTCGGCCAGACCGCGCACGAAACCCACATCGCCATTGAAGATATCGAGGTCGTAGTTGTTGCGCTGCTGCACCACCTTGTCACCCATCCGCAGATTCTTGCGCCCGAGTTCCTCGCCGCCGGCATTCAGCGCCGCCTGCAGCGCCTCGTTCAGGCGCCCGACCCCGGCATCGCCGCGGTGCACCGGCGCCAGCACCTGGATGTCGCTGCGGGGGTCGAGTTGGAAGGTCTTCGGCAAACGCTCTCCCACCACTTCGACGATGGTCTGTGTGGCGCGGGCGGGGTCATCGCGCTCGATGAGAAAGAAGTCGGTGGTGTTGAACGCCGGCATCTCGCCCGTGTTGATGCGGTGCGCGTTGCGCACGATGCCGCTCTCGGCGGCCTGACGAAAGACTTCGTCCAGGCGGACGACGGGCACGCGTCCGCTGGCGATGATGTCGAGCAGCACGTTACCCGGTCCGACCGACGGCAACTGGTCGACATCGCCCACCAGCAGCAGACGCGTCCAGGGCGTGAGCGCCTGTAGAACGTTGTCCATCAGCGCGAGGTCGAGCATCGAGGCCTCGTCGACGACCAGCATGTCGCAGTGAAGCGGGTTCGATGCGTTGCGCTGGAAGCCGCCGTGCTGGGGGCTGAACGCGAGCAGGCGGTGCAGGGTGCGCGCCTCGTGCCCGGTGGCGGCCTCCATGCGTTTGGCGGCACGTCCCGTGGGCGCCGCGAGCAGGAAGCCCACGCTCTTGCGCGCGAGAATGGCGAGCAGGCTGTTGAGCACGGTGGTCTTGCCGGTGCCGGGTCCACCCGTGATCACGAGCATCTTCTCGGCCAGCGCGCGCTCGATCGCGCTGCGTTGCTGGGCCGCCAACTCGATACTGTGCTGCCGCTCGACCCACGTAAACGCGTTCTCCAGATTGGTAACGGGCACCGGGTCGGTGCGGGTGGCCAGCAGTTCCTTGAGGCGCTTGACGACGCGGCACTCGGCCTCGTGCAAGGGCGTGGGAAAGACCGCGCCCTCCTCGGCTACCACGTGCCCCGCTTCGTGGAGGTGGCGCAGCGGCGTATCGAGCGCATCGGCATCGACGCCGAGCAGGCGGCCCGCCGCTTCGCGCAGGTCTTCTGGCGCCAGAAAGCAATGCCCCTGTCCTGTGGCCTGGTCGAGCGCGTGCAACAGGCCGGCCCCCAGGCGCTGAGACAAGCGCGCGATCTCCGCCAACGCCGAGCGCTCGATCATGCCGGTCCCTCCGGTGGGCCTGCT
>CAYMLC010000167.1:0-3918 GCA_964390765.1 uncultured Nitrospirales bacterium | reverse complement strand
GCGCGTGCAACAGGCCGGCCCCCAGGCGCTGCGGCGCGTCCTTCGCCATGCCGAGGTTCGCCGCGATGCGGTCGGCCGAAGCGAAACCGATGCCGGTGATGTCACGCGCGAGAACGTAGGGGTTGTCGCGCACGACGGCGAGCGCGCGATCGCCATAGCGCTTATAGATCTTCACGGCCTGCGACGACCCCACGCCATGCCCCTGCAGGAAGACGAGGATGTCTTGCAGCGCCCGGTGCTCGGCCCAGCCCTCGCGTATCTGACGGGCGCGTTTGGGGCCGACGCCCGGCACGCGGCGCAGCTTGTGCGGCTCTTCATCGATCACGCGCAGCGTGTCCGTGCCAAACTTCTCGACCAGCCGCCGGGCATAGGTAGGCCCGATGCCGCTGATTAGCCCGCTGCCCAGGTATTTCTCGATGCCTTCGACCGAGGTGGGTGCGATGGTCTGCGCCGTCTCGACGCGCAGTTGGCGCCCGAACTTGCGGTCATCGACCCACCTGCCCCGCAGGCGCACGGTCTCGCCGGGCGACAGGGCGATGTTGCCGACGAAGGTTTGCAGTTCGTGTTCGCCGGGTACCTGCAGGCGTCCGACTACGAAACCGTTCTGCGGATTCTCGTAGACGATGCGGTCCACCACGCCTTCGAGTTCCGACACCGGCTCGAGGTCGGTCTGCTGGCTGGTGGCGGCGGGTGGTTCAGGGGGCATGGCGCCTCAGGCGCCGCTCGTACGGGCGGCCTCGTCGCGCGCGGGAAAGGGCGTCACGCCGGCCGGGGCGGCGGCCGGGGCCAGCCGCTTGGCGAGGGCGTCGATCGTCGCGCCGAGAATGGCGGTGTCGGCCTGGTCCAGCCCTTCATAGACGGGGCTGAAGGCGGCATCGCGCCGCAACATCGAGGGTTCCTGGCCCGCATGCCGCATCAGCCCGACGATCTCGTCTACGCGCACACGCTTGGGGTCGCGCGCCGGCAAGTAGGTGACGGGGTCGGTGGCCGCGGGTGCGACGACATTCGACGCCTCGAGCAGTTCGACCACGCGCGTGATCATACGGGGCGGCACATTCCACGCCTCGGCAATCTCGGGCACGGACAGTGGCGCTTGGCCATCGCGGAAGCGGCGCGCCATCTCGACGGCGAGCCGCACGCCGAGCGCCTCCTGGTAGGCGAAGCTGGCGTGGTCGACATACCGGTTGAGCGCGAAGGTCTTTTCATTCTGGTAGGCATAGGTCAGCAGACAACCGAGCAGCACGATAATCCAGCTGACGTAGAGCCACATCATAAGCATGGGAAAGAGCGCGAAGGCCTGGAAGAACAGGGTGTAGTTCTGCAGACCAATCGAGAAGCCGACGTATGCGGAGGAGTTGGCGACCCACAGCGCGCCGGCGGCCAACCCGCCGATGAGCGCATAGCGCTTCTTCACGCGCGTGTGCGGCACCACGTAGTACAGCAGCGCGAGCGTAGCGCTGATGAGCAGATACTGGCCGCCGCGCAGCAAGACCGCGAGCGGCCCGAGCGCCTCGACCACCGCCACACTCTGGAGGGCCGCAGTCACGCCAAGCATGGCGGCCATCACGAAGGGCAGCAGCAATGTGATCATGGCGTAGTCCTGCAGCGTGCGCCACAGACTGCGCGCACCCTTCACGCCCCAGATCATGTTAAAGGCCCACTCGATATTGCGCATCATGCCGAAGACCGTGGTCAGTACGAAGAGCACGCCGGTAAGGCCGATGGTCTTGGGCTGACTGGCCGTCTCTTCCGCTGTGCGCACCAGCAGATCGACGGGGTTCGCCAGGTTCGCATCGGTACCCTGGGCTTCTTTCAGGTTGGGAAAGATGAGCGCTGTCAATTGCCGGATCAGCCGGTCGGCCTGCGCACGCTTCTCTTCCGGCGTTGCCGGTGCGGGCGGTGGCGGTGGCGCGGCCAGCGCACCTTCGGGTTCACCCTCTACTTCGACGCTGCCGTTGGCGGCATCGTCGTTGAGCACAAGCACCACACGCTCGACGAAGCTATCGACCTGGTCGCCGACATAGCCGTAGACGCCTTCGCCCAGGTTGAAGGTCTGGATGAAGACGAAGACCAGGGTGAAGAACGGCACGAGGAAGAGGAGCGTGGCAAAGGTGAGCGCGGACGCGCGCAACAACAGCGCCTCTTGCGCCATGCCGCGCGCCACGAGAATGGCGACGCGGATGTGCTTGATGAAGAACCCGCTGGGGATGTCTTCGCCCGGCAGGCCGATGCGCCAGACGTCGCGCGTGACGAAGCGGTGGCCACGCTCGAGCGCGGCCCGCACCGCACCGACGGTGGTTTGCTTGCTGTTGTCGCCCATGGCCCCCATGCTAGCGCGCGGCCTGCGCCTATGCGAATCGTCGCGTCACGGCCGAATCTCGACGGGGGTACCCACCTCGCACAGCGCAAAGAGCGTGGCGGCATCTTCGGGGCGCATGTGAATGCAGCCGGCGCTCGTGTTGGCGCCGATCGCGTCTGGCCGCCCGGTCGGGTGAAAGCCATAGGTGGTGGCTTGGCCGTTGCTGCCGAGCCCCATCCAACTGGCGCCGAGGGGATTGGCAGGGTCGCCGGGCGGCACAGGATTGCCGCGGTTGTACCATGTGGGATTGCGCAACTTGTTGGCGATGGTAAAGCTGCCGAGTGGGGTGGCGCCGTCGCGCCCGAGTCCCACGGGATAACGCGCCACGGTTTCTGCACCACGCAGCACAGAGAGGGTATAGGTACTGCGCTCGACCACCAGCCGCAACGGCAACGGGTCGGCCGCTGTGCCGCCATCGGCCTGGTCGAGGCTCAGGGCCTCGGGCCAGGTGCGGGGGTCACGCGGTGCGCCGGGGGCGCTTTCATCCAGCACCCGCTGCCAGACCGGCGGAAGCGCGCGCAGCATCGGGGCATAGCGCTCGCTCGCGGCTGGCCCGCCCGCCAGAGCGCCCCGCGCGGCGTCTTCGTCCAGCGCGCGCAAGGCCTCGAGCGCGGCGGGAAAAGGAGTGCCTTCCGATGTCACGGGTATCATGGCCGCGTGCTCTTGGCGTCCAGGGTTCGCATCGCCGGATGTCGCGTGGTAGGGCGTTACGGTTCCGAACACGGGCGAATTTCCGGGCACACCGGCAGGCACGCCGGCTACCTCTACCCGGCCGGTCGCGGCTTCGCCGGTTATGGCGGGCGCGTCGACCGGAACGAATCGGGCATGGCTGCCGCGGGTCTCGGGCGCGCGCAACAGCAGGCCGGCGACGAGCCCCAGGCCCACCGGGAATCCGAGGGCCAGCAGCACCAGCAAGCCCATGCCCCGCCGGCCACGGCGGCGCTGCTGTTTCTCTTCCTTGGGCCGCAGCCGTTCGCTGCGGTGGAACTCGGCCATGGCAAAGGGCGAAGGCGCCTGGTCACCCAAGCGGCGAATCTGCTCGGAGACGCGCTTGACCAGCGCATCAGGGTCGGGTGTGGGCGTGCGCTGGCCGGGCACGGGCCCCACATGCAGGGTCACCCCGAGCGCGGTCTGGCCATCGTCCAGCCGCTCGCTGCGCACCACGTGGCCACGCACGAGGATGGGCTCGTTCGCGACGCCCTCCGCGCGCGGCATCAGTTCGATATCGAGCGCGGTACCGATGGGCACCGGCTGGCGCGTCTCGATACGCAGTCCACTGAGGCTGATGTCGGTCACGCGGCCGAAGTGCGCCCGCTGACTCGCGGCACGCAACTCGAACCGCGCGCGGCGGTCGGTCGTTTCGCGCTGCCAACGACGGCGCTCGGGTTGGGCGCGCGCGGTCGCGTCTGGTTCCTTGGGGTACGGCATAGGGCCCTGTTCGCGGCCGGGGCGCCGGCGGTCTGGTTCTGAGCGGTCACACCGACACGGTGCCCTTCGACGAGGGGCAGTGGACTAGCGATCCGTTCCGGGTCACCGAGCGCGACGACAAGCTGTTCGGG
>CAYMLC010000166.1:0-7478 GCA_964390765.1 uncultured Nitrospirales bacterium | reverse complement strand
AGCGGATAGTGTTCGATTTGCAGCGCGCGGCCTTCACGACGCGCCACGGGATAGCCCATCCACTGCTCTTGGGACTTGATGCGCGCCCAGACGCGGGTATCGGGGTCAGCCCCTGGCCAGGGCTGTTCGGCGCTCGCAATCAGTGTGTTCTCCGCCGGGTCGACGCGCGCCGCCACGGACACCTGCGGCCGCGCATCCTCCAGCCGCACCCCCGGCGCCACCAATTGTTCCGCCGCGACCGCCATCCAGCGGTGCACCTGGCCGTCGCGCATCTGCAGCACGGCAGCCTCGCCGGCAAAGCGGATGCCTTCGATCTGTGCCGCCTGCTCGAAATCGTGCAACACATAGAACGTATCGCCCGCGCGGTCGATGCGCAGCGCGACAGCACGCGGGCCGGCCACCGCCACGTCGAGCAGCGCGACGTCTTCGATATACGTAATGGGGCAGCCGCGGCTCGTGCACCGCGACAAAGACGCTCGACAACGCCGCGCCTTCGCGCACGGCATCCACCATGCGCACGCGGCGGCCGGCCTCATCCAGGCTGCGCTGGCCGGGCGCATTGGCCGCTTCCACGTGGTCGACCGGCGTACACATCCACAGGCGATAAGCGCCGCCGGGCTCGTGCCAGGTGGCGTGCCAGGGAGTCTGCCAGGGTGTCGCGGTGCGCACATCGCGCCGGCCGTAGATGGCGTCCCGCGCGAGGCTGGCGCCAACCTCGGGCAGGGGTGGCTCGGGCGCCAGGTCCACGTGCTGCACCTGCAAGACACCCTCGGCCGCATCGCTCGAAGCCAGTTCGCTGACCACGCGATAGGCGTGGCGCGCACCACCGCGCACGCGAAACAGGTCGACGGCGAAGGACACCCCGGGAGCCACCTTGAGTAGCGTCACACGCCGCCGGTATTCGCTGCACTGCGGGTAGGCGCGGCTTGAAGCCTCGACGACGGTGGCCAGGGGCGACCCCGCCATCAGTTCGAACTGCGGCCGGCGCTCCTCGCGCAATTGGCGGGCGTCGTCCACTACCACCAGGTTGTGGCTGTGCGTGGCCTTGATCCAGTCGTTGACGGGCATGTCGCCCACATAGCCGAGGTCGCTGAGCAGGGCTTGCCCGCCCGCGTCATAGAAGATCGAAAGGTTGTCGTATTGCCGGTGGCCGCCCCACGGACTGAAAGAAAGCGAGAGCGTATGTGCGGCCGTGCCCGTGCCGTGCCGCAGCAGCGCCGTGCCCCAATCGGGAAACAGCGTCTCCGGCAGGACCAGCGGCGCGTCTTCCTGCAGCCTGGCCTCGTCCAGTTGAAACAGGGCGTAGCGGCTCATACGGCTGGCCCCGAGCCGGGGCGCCGTACCGGCGAACAAGTCGGGATAGCGGCGCAGCCCGAAGTGTACGAGGTGGTCGGCGGGCTGCCGGTTCAGGCGCGTATCACTGAGCGGTATGTATTCGCCCGAGGGCAGCAGCGTCCACAAGATGCCGCGGTACATACGGCGCAGCAGCGGGTCCGAACGGTAGTAGTCGACCCGGCCCTGGCGCGCGTCGAAATCTTCGGGCCAGGTGAAGCCGTGCAGCGCCTCGGGCACGCGCAGCAATTGTGACAAGTACATGTTGTTGTAGCTCGGGCTCTCCGTGCAGAAGCCGTCGGGATTGAAGGATTCATCGCGCACGCGTTCATAGCCGCGCAGCGCGATATCGGCCAGCGGCGCAAGGCCCAGCGTCTTCGCCACCACGGCCATCGCATTGTAGATACGCGGCGCCTTGTTGCTGGCGTTCGTGGCACGGCCGGCGCCGCCCACAAAGGGTTCGCCCTCAAAAATGAATTCGAGCAACAGGTCACGCTCCACGCGCGTGCGGTCTGCTTGCGGCCAAACGGGGGTGCCGTCGGCATGCCGCGCCATGCACGTCAGGTCGTATGCCGCCGCCAGCGCCGGCAAGGAGCTGATGCCCCCTGTGCTCACGTGCAGGCGGCCCGCCCCCCAGTAGTTGCGCAGCATGCGCGCCCGCGACACGGTGTCGTCCTCAAAGGCACGCTCACTCAAGTGCCGCTTCCACGTCAGCGGCAGCGCGTCGTGGTGCCAGGCGGCATAGAGCGGGTCGCAATCGGCATAACTGTCCCAGTAATCGCGGTACGGCCACACACGGAAGGCGCGCGCGAACCGAGTCAGCACATCGCGCGTGGCCGCGGCATAGCGCGCGTCGCCGGTGAAGAGGTACGCGAGCGCCAGCGACTCGGCGGCGCCCGTCATGAAGCGTATCTTCCGCTCGCGAATGAGGCCGCTGAAGCTCACGTGAATGGGATAGCCCACCCAGTGCCAGGCGTGCCGCCCGGAGCGGTCGTCGGGATGGGCGCGCTCGGCATCGTTCAGATAGTAGGTCACCGTATGGCCGGTGCGCGGCAGTTCCAGCGTGGCTGTTTCGGGATAGGCGGCATCGGGGTAGGTCTGCCCGCAGGCCGTGCATTGCAATGCTTCGGGCGTCTTGTACGACCAGCGCGCCAGCGAGTAGCCCACCGCCTCTTGGCTCTGCTCGCCCACGCAATGCGGGCACGTGAACCCGTAGCCGTGAGCGGGCGCCGCGAACGGAATCATCTGCGCGATCCACC
Source organism: uncultured Nitrospirales bacterium (assembly GCA_964390765.1). Classification (GTDB taxonomy): domain Bacteria; phylum Hydrogenedentota; class Hydrogenedentia; order Hydrogenedentales; family JAGMZX01; genus CAYMLC01. The sequence goes on along the minus strand of CAYMLC010000166.1, from coordinate 4,887 downwards.
CGTCGGGCTGCGCCACGAGGTAGTCGGCCAGCGCAATCTGGCTGTCGCGCCACTCGCGCGCCCACGCACTCGAGGCGACATTTGCGCGTGCGCGATCGCGCTCGGCATCGGTGTAGAGCACGGGGTGCGCCACCGGCGCGCGCTCGGCCAGCAGCGCGTCCTTGCGGGCCTCCATGCGCGCACGAAAGGCGGCCTCGCGCTCGCTGGGATAGGGTTGCTGTCCGGGCATGGCGCCCGCGCCGCGGGTCACCGCACGGACGTAATCAGCGTTCGAGACGCCGGCCGCTTCTTCTGCAGCGACCGGCAGCGCGACAAGCAGCAGCAACAGAACGGTGCAAGCAGAACAACGCATCGCAGACTCCTTCAAGCCCACAGGCCAGCAAAGCCCACAGGCTAGCAAAGCCCACAGGCTAGCAAAGGCCGCAGCGGAACGCTACGATAGGCAGCCCCGAAAAGCGTGTATCCCGATGTGTGAGGTTGCCCATGCGATTCCGTTTCTTGCTCTGCACCGTGACGCTTGCACCGCTGCTGGCCCACGAGGCCCTCGCCCAGCGCGACTCCAGGGCCTTTGAGCAGGTCTTCGGCATGTCGCGTGTGCTACCGGCTGCGCAGGTCGAGCGGGTACTCGCGCTCGAACCGGGTGAACGACTAACGGTGGACACCGACAACGATGGCCTCGCCGACACGCTGTGGTATCTCGACGCGGCGCCGCGGCACACGGTCTCGCCGCTGGTGGTGATGGTGAAGGACGAAGACGGCGACCTCGAAACCCTGGGCCGTGGCGACCGTGACAGCGACTGCTATTTCTGGGACCACGGCGGTGATGGCTTCATCGATGCCGTGACGGATTATCAGGACGACGATGGCGACGGCGACGTCGACCAGATGGGCATCTTCTTCGATAAGAACTGGGACGATGCATACGATGACCTGACGGTTTGGTGGGCGTTCGACATCGGCGACGACAACCGCCTCTGGTTCGATGTGAACGGCACCTACTATCAGCACTTGTGCCAGTGGCGCACCCACTTCAGCGGCGATGAATCGTTCTATCAATTCCGCCTGCGGGCTGGTGAAACGCGCTGGCTGAATGTCTTCGAAGACCCCTTCGCGTTCTACGATGTCGACGGCGACGACCGCAGCGAAATGGTGATTCGCATATGCGCGGTCGGGCACGACGTGGAAAGCCTGCGCTACAGCATCGACGCCGATGACGATGCGCGCGGCGCGCGCACGCACAACTACGACTTCAGCGTGACCGCACTGCCGCCGGTCTCGGGACTCAGGACACCCGAAGCATTGACGGAAACGTTCACCATTCGCGGGATGCCCACGCACCCGGCCCTCCGCTGGGCCGATACCCCGGCCTTCGCGCAAGAAGCGGCATGGGGCAAGGCCTTGCTCGTCTGGGATGCAATCAACAGCAACACCGATGGCGACCCGAACCGCGACCCCCAGGAACGCTGGGAAGGTCTGCTGAATCACGCCACCAAGACGGGCGATTTTCCGCAGGTCGGCGGACCCGCCTGCTCGCCGCTGAACAAGCGTTTCGAGATGTCGGCCACGCCCGAAGCACCGTTGTCGCTGTACTTCAGTCCGGAAGACCAGCGCTTCCATCTGCAGGGCGCGGACTACGGCTACCTCGATGTCGACTACAATCTCGACGGCACCATCGACGCGCGCTACACCTGGGCAGACACCGACGAAGACGGCATTCTGGACCGGCGCCGCGCCGATGTAGACGCCGACGGCGCTTGGGATTTCACACACGCGTTGACGACAGACGACCGGCGCTACGCACTGACGTTCGAAGAAATCGCGCCCGCGTATACCGCCACCCTGGATACGGTGCTGCCCGCAAGCCAGCGCTTTATCGATACAGCAACAGCGATACTGGGCGGCATGCCGGCCGGCGCCCGGGCCGTGGCCGATTTCTTCAGTGGCCCCCTGCGCGACTATCACCGGGAAACCGAGCTGGGGATCTACATTCGCGAAAGCAACGCCGGTGCGCGCTTCTACGTCGACCTCGTGCGCGACCGCTTGTTCGTCGCCCTGGCCGAGGCGCGCGGCAACGACGCCGGCTGGCAGGCTGTGCACCAGGCCTACCTGGCGGGCGAATTCGCGGCGGCGGCCGACGCGCTCCAAGCGGGTGCACCGGCGGCACGGACGCGTGCGCTCGAACACGACGGACACCGCTACACCAGACGCATCCCCATCGAGGTGACAGGCCGCCTCGGGCGCGCGCAGGACAATTGGCCGATTACCATCGACGTAGCGGCATTGCGCGCTGCCGCGCCCGACTTCAACCCGCGGCACTGCCGCATCGTCGACGGCGCGCACTGGCTGTCGTGGCGGGTGCTGCCCCACCAAGTGGACGATTGGGCAACCGGCGACGCGGAGCAGCTCTCGTTCCTGGCCGATATACCCGCCACGGGCACAGCCACCTGGTACTTGTACTACGAACCCGAAGGCGCGTCGTCGCCTGCATTCCAGCCGCTGACGCAGGCCGTGCTGGATACGCCGGCCTACGTCGCGTGGGAGTCAGACGCGGGCGCCTACCGCTTTTACACGGGCCAGTTCGACTACTTCGGCAAGCACGTGTGGCGCACGCTGCCGCGCACCGAGCGGCTGATTTATCCGCTGGTCGACGTCGATTATCACCGCGAGCAGCCGTGGGGAATCGATGCGCTGAAAGTCGGCGCGACAAGCGGTCTCGGTGGTGTAACGCTGCTCGACGGCGACCTGTCGTATCCCGTGCAAGCACCGGCGGGCGAAGGCGATGCGCAGTTCCGATATCGGGTGTTGGGTTCGGGGCCGGTGCGCGCCACAGTCGAGGCGGTGGCAACGCATGTGCTGCCCGGCGCACCCGAGGCCGAGGTGGTGTTGCGCGCCTTCATCTATGCCAAGCGCGCGGAGAGCATGGTGGAGGTGCAGCTGCCCCCGGCCCACAAGGGCCTGGCGGTGGCGCCAGGGTTGCTCCATGTGTCGGAGGCGGGCGTACGCACCATTCCCGGGGCCGGCGTGATGGCGGACTGGGGGTGGCACGGCGACGAGATCGGCGAGATCGGCGTGGGTGTGGTCGTGCCCCCTGCGCAGGTGCGCAGCGTTGTGCGCAATGCCAGCGAAGCACGCCTGGTTTGTGCGCCGGCCGATGGCCACACGCAGCTACGCTACTGGATTCTGGGCGATTGGCGGCGGGGCATGCAGTATCCCGTATCGCCCGGCCCAGACGAATGGCTGGCGCAGCTTGAAACGCTGGCGCACGCACTCAACACATCACCGGATATACACATCGGCGCGGCGGCGTACGCTCAATAACGCGGCGGCTGCTCCACCGGCAGCGCGACTTCCTGGCCCGTAGCGCTCGAGCGGTAAGCGGCTTCGGCAATGGCCACCGCCTGGCGGCCATCCCATGCCGAGGCGCTGCGGGTGTGGCCATGGCGCACTCCATCGACCAGGCGTTGCATGATACGCGCATAGGTCTTGAGCCGTACCGGGTCGAGAAAGCCCTTGCCCTGCCAGTCGATCTTCTCCTGCGTGGCGGCCACCTCGAAAGCACCGCCGTCTCGCGAGACGCGCAGTTCGCCATACCAGTCCGCGTCGATGAGACCACGCGCGCAGGCAATACGGGTCGCGCCACCCGAACGCGGAAAGCCGGGTGCGGGCAGTTCGAACGAGCAGAAGATCGTGCACACCGTACCATCGGTGAGGGTGAGCATCAGGTCGGCCGTCGCATCCACACTATGGTCGGGCGAGAACGTGCGCAGCTTGGCAAAGACCTTGGCCACTTCCTGGCCGGTGAACCAGCGCACCTGGTCGATGTTGTGGATGCCGTGGCCCATCAGGATGCCGACGTTCTCCGGTGCCAATTGCCAGCGCGGCACACTCGCCATGCCGTTGGGCACCGTCTGCACGTTGTGCATTGTCTGCAGTGCACCCAGCGCACCGGCATCGAGCAGCCGCTTCGTCTCGATGTTGCAGACGCGCTCGCGCTGGGTGAAGGTAATTTCACAGCGCAGTCCCTTGCTCACACACGCCGCAAGTATCGCATCGCACTGCGCTGTGGTCGTGGCCATCGGCTTGTCGATGAGCAGGTGCTTGCCCGCCTCCGCCGCCAGCAACCCCTGCGGCCCATGCACGGCGTGCGGCGTTGCGATACAGACGATGTCGACGTCGTCGCGTGCCAGTAAGCTCTCGACGTCGGGCGTCGCCTCCACGTCATACGTCTCGGCCAATTCCCCGGCACGTGAACCGCCCGTGACGGCGGCGAGGAAGGCGCCTTCAAGTTCCGTCTTCACCATGCAGGCGTAGGTCTGCCCCATGAATCCGCATCCGATGATGCCAACCCCGAGTTCGCCTTGCGCATTGGGCATAGCTTAACTTCCTTCGTGTTGTGTGCGTGCTTGCGCGGTACCGTCTGTCCAAGCATCGCGCGGGCGGCGGGTCAAGCGAAAACCCCGGACAGGGCGCCGCCTCGCGCCTGCATGCGCAGCAGCGCGGTCAGGTTGCGCATCAGGTGGCGCGGGTGGTGAAAGTTGCCGATACGCGTGAAGTCTTCGACGAAGGTCACTTTCCGGTCCGGGTAAAGGTCCCACAGCGCGTAGCCATGCGGCTTCAGCGGAAAGTTGTCGATGACGTAGGGGTAAGCGCGGCGCAGCCACGTCTTCGCCCATTCCGCACCGGTGTGTTCGACCACGCACATCAGCCCGATCAATGCTTCTTCTTGCACCCACAGCGCCTTGTCCAGAATCCAGATGTTGTCGTCGACATGGCGGCAACCGCGAAACCAGCCCTGGTAGACACGGTCCCACGAAACCTCGAGGTGCCGCTTGAACAACCGGGCCGCCTGCGCGAAGCGCGCCCGGTCTTTGCGGCGCACCGCTTCGT
>CAYMLC010000165.1:2205-7485 GCA_964390765.1 uncultured Nitrospirales bacterium | reverse complement strand
CGGCGGCACGGTAGCGAATCGCCTGGCGCCGCTGGTGGCGCAGGGGGCGCGCATCGCCCTGCTCGAAGCCGGGCCACACTACACGCGCGAGGTCTTTACCCAGCGCGAAATCGAGATGATGGACCTGCTGCAGCAGGGTGGCGCATGGCCCACGACCGATGGCGCGATCACGATGGCGGCGGGCAAGGGCGTGGGCGGCAGCACGATGCTGTACACCGGCGTCACGTTCCGGCTGCCCGACCACGTGTGCGCGGAATGGGGCGTGCCCGGCATCACGCCCGAAGACCTGGCCCCACGTTTCGACCGGCTCGAAGAAGAGTGCAGCGTTATCGACCCGACGCCGGACATGGTGAACGACAACAACCGGCTGTTTCGCGAAGGCTGCAAGCGCCGGGGCTATGCGGTCGAATCGCTGCAGCTCAATCTGAACGGTTGCCAGCAGTTCGGCTTCTGCAACCTGGGTTGTGCCTCGGGCGGTAAGCAGAGCACGCTCGAAGTACAGATACCCCAGGCGATGGCGGCAGGGGTCGAGCTCATTCCCAACTGCCGCGTGACGCGGGTAGCCGAGGGACAAGTGGACGCCGAAGTTGCGCCCACGCCACCGGGCACCCTGGCCGGCCCCTGGAAGCCGGGCACGCATCGCCTGCGCGCCAAACAGATTGTGCTGGCGGCGGGCACACCGGGCACACCGGGCATCCTCATGCGCTCGGGCTATGGCGAGGCGCTGCCCGCCCTGGGCCGGCGCGTGACGCTGCACCCCGCACTCACGGTCTATGGCGTCTACCCCGAGCCCATCCGCAATTATCGCGGCTTTCCCAAGGTCTACTTCACACCGGCCTTCAGCGAATCGCACGACTACTACATCGAGACCGCGTTCTACTATCCCTTTGTCAGCACCAAGCACCTGGGTCTATGGGGCGAAGAACTGCGCGACCTCATGCGCGCGTACAACCGCTTCATGACCGTCATCATTCTGGTGCACGATGCCGCGCGGGACGAGAACCGGGTGGTACTCGACAAGGCGCAGGCGCCACAGGTCGAGTACACACTCGACGACGCCAGCATCCGCGCCATCTGTCATGCGCAGGCGAGTGCGACGCGCATCTTCTTCGCGGCCGGCTGCGAGAAAGTGGTAATGCCATGTGCGCGGCCGAAGGTCTTCGGACCCCACGACGTGCCCGACGCACAGCTCGAGCAGCACATCCACCCCGGCAACTACCGCAGTATCAGCACGCCGATTGCCTCGGCACATCTGCAGGGCGGCTGCGCCATGGGCGAAGACCCCGCCGCCTCCGTGTGCGACGCGTGGGGCCGCGTGCACGGTACGCACGGCATCTACGTGGCCGACGGCAGCCTCTTTCCCAAGAGCAGCCACGTGAACCCCTACTTGACCATTATGGCGCTGGCCGACCGCGTGGCCGAGCACGCCGCCGCCCAACACACCGGCACGCCCCAACCCGCCATGGCGTGAGGCGTGCGTGATGTGGCGCGCCCCGCGCACCCGCACACCGCGCTGGCGCTACGCCCCCCCCACTCGTCATGCCTGCGAAAGCAGGTATCTCAACCATTTCTAGCCGGCCGCCAAGCCCAGCGCGCCCCGCGGCCACGGCGTGAACGGCCATACATCCGCCCTCTTCGCTGCCTTGTCTGTTGCAACAACTATGCTGCGTTTACAGGTTGCAGGACTTGTGGCACACTCGTCCCGCAAAGGAGGCAACCGAACACGTTTCAAGCCGTATCCGTACCATCCTGCGTGTATCGAGCGGGCTGCTGGTCATGCTCACCCTGGGCGGTCTCTATGTGCTGTTGTACCTGCACCGCCCGCCCGCACTCGACCCCGCGCTCGAATATGTGCCGGTCGAGGCGCTGCCCGATCAGCCGTCGGGCTACCCGACGCGCTATGCCACGGCGGCCGCGTACTTCGTGGGCCGGTTCGATATCGTCGACTACAAGGGTCCACAGACCGCGCCGCCGCACCTTGAAGAGTTCGCCGATGTCACCTTTGTCGAACGGGCCAGCGGCCCCTTACAGCTCGATGTATTGCGTCCGGAGGCGCTCGATGCGCCCGCGCCCGGCGTGCTGCTGATTCATGGCGGCTCTTTCCGGCGGGGCCACCGCGACCGCATGCGCGCCTATGCGGTGGCCTTGGCGGAGCGCGGCTATGTGGCGGTGCCGGTCGACCATCGCTTTGCCCCAGCGCATCCCTTTCCGGCGGCCGTGCAGGATATCCACGCGGCGCTGCGCCACCTGCGCGACCACGCGGCGCCCTACGGCATCGACCCGGAACGGCTGGTTATCTTCGGGGCTTCTTCCGGCGCGAATCTGGGCCTGATGGCGGCCTACGCCACCCACGAACCCGCGTGGCGCGAGGGCCAGCCAGCGGTGCCGGTGGCCGGCGTTATCGACCTGTACGGCCCGGTGGACCTGGCCGACGCGCGCGCACGCGACCACTGGGTCGTCACGGATTATCTGGGCGCGACCTTCGCTGCCGAGCCGGCACGTTTTCAGGCAGCGTCGCCGTTGCACCACGTGCATCCGGGCGTACCGCCCACGCTCATCATGCAGGGCACAACGGACCGCCTCGTTCCCGTAGATCAGAGTGATGCGCTGGCGCGTGCCTTGCGCGATGCCGGGGTTACCTACTGGTACGACCGCATCGAGAATTGGCCGCACGGCGCCGACCTGCATCCCCAGGTACGCGAGCGGGTGCTGGCACTGGTGGATGCCTTTATTGCGAAGGAAGTGAACGGCGCCGCGCGGCAGGTGGCCACTGGCGGCTAAGGCGCGATGGAGATGCAGTTCTTACCGTCGGCCTTGGCGGCGTAGAGCGCCTCATCGGCACGCTTGATGAAGGCGTCGGAATTGTCTTCGCCCACGTACTCGGCCACGCCGATGCTCATCGTGGTGCCGTAGCGCTCCACCTTGTCGAAGAACCCCTGCATCCGCTCGGCCACGACGCGCGCATGCTCCTTGCTCGTGCCGACGAGGATGACCGCGAACTCGTCGCCGCCGAGGCGGAAGCCCTCGTCGGTTGCGGCGCGGATACTCTGCTCGACCACATCGCCTACCGAGCGCAAGACATCGTCGCCCACCTGGTGGCCATGGGTATCGTTGCAGGCCTTAAAATTGTCGAGGTCGACGAACATCAGGCACACGTCCACCTTCTTCTCGCGCGCGCGTGATACGGCCCACTCGATGCGCGTCTGGAAGGTGCGCTTGTTGTACAGCCCGGTGAGGTTGTCTTTCTGCGCGGCGTCGGCGAAGGCGAGGAACAGAATCTTCTCGGAGTCGACATCCACGTAGGTGACGGTAACGTCGACCGAGAGCGGCTTGCCGCTGCTGTGTTGCACGATAAGGTCGGCCATGGTGCCGCAGCCCCCGTGCTGGCAGAACTCGAGCCACTGGCCCAGGCGCTCGCGCTCGTTGCCTTCAGACAGGTCGAAGACGGTCAGGCCCACCAGCTCTTCCGGCGCGCGGCCCATCATCTCGGCGAAGGCCGCGTTGGCGTCGAGCACCTTGTGCTCGTCCCCTTCGACCACCACCATGCCGTCGGTACTCAGCTCGAAGAGGTTGCGATACATCCCTTCGGCGCGGGTTCGCGCGTGGCGCATCTCCTGCTCGTTGAACAGGCGAATCAACTTCGCCTCCAACTCGCCGGGGCTGAAGGGCTTGTTCAGGAAATCCGTGGCGCCGGCGCGAATCGCCTCGACGTAGGGAAAGTCGGCGGCGTAGCCTGTCATGACGATGATGTCGGTCTCGGGGTGGGTGGTGTGCAGCGCGCGCACCAGGTCGAGCCCGTTGGTACCCGGCATGACCATGTCGGTGATCAAGACGTCGCACGGCTCGGCATCGAGCATGCGAATCGTTTCGTCGCCATCGGTGGACACGCGAATCTTGCAGTGCAGGCGCTTGCCCACGAGACGGCGGATCAACTCGGTGATGCTGGGTTGGTCATCGGCGACAACCACCGAAAAGGCCGCGTAGTCGCTGGGCGCAGCCGCTAGGGTCTGATCGTCGCTGGGTGTGGTGGATTCGGTGGTGATGGCCATGAAGTTTCCCGGTAGTCCGTAAAGAATATACCAATGGCCTCAGCTACGCAAATCGCGTAAAGCAATGGTGCCGCTGCCGTTATGGCTGCGACACCTCGCTAGCATGCAATTACTTGATACGCGTGCAGGCTATTCGGACGGCACTTCCAGGGCCACGATGGCCGGTGGGTTGGGCCCGCGCATAAAGCGAATAAGCAGCTTCTGACCCGGTTCGCCTTCTTCTTCAATCACTTCGCGGAACGCGCGCGGACTGCCGACGGACTTGCGCGCCACCTCCAGAATGACATCGCCCCGGCGCAGCCCCGCGTCGTCGGCCGGCGAGCCCGGCTCGACGTCGACGATAAGCACGCCTTCGGTATCGGGCTCCATCTCCATCCGCTCGATGATCTCGGCATTCAGCGCGCGCACGTTGAGGCCCATCACACTGCGGCCCGGCATCTCGGCACTGGCCATGTCGGGCTGCCATTCATCGAGGCGCACCTCGACCTCCATCGGTTCTTCGTCTCGCCAGACTTCGAGCATGGCGTTGTCGCCCGGGGGCAGCGCGGCGATCTTGCGCACGAGGTCGCTGGCGCCCTCGACCACTTCGCCGTTCACCTTGCGGATGACATCGTAGACTTCGATTTCGGCGCGCTCGGCCGGGGTATCGGGCTGCACACGCTCGACGAAGGCGCCGTTGCCGTCCGGCATGCTGAGGCTGTCGGCGTATTCGTTGGCGTCCTTAATCGCGACACCCAGGTAGCCACGGGTCACACGGCCTTCCGAGATGAGTTGCGGGATGATGTTCTTGGCGGTATTGACCGGAATGGCAAAGCCGATGCTGTTTGCGCCGAAGACAATGGCGATGTTAATGCCGACCACGTCGCCCGCAATATTGACGAGGGGGCCGCCGCTGTTGCCGAGGTTGATGGCGGCGTCGGTCTGGATGAGGTTCTGAAATCGCAGGCCCTGTGCGGCCAGCGCGCCCAGCCCCTCGCGGCCCAGCGCGCTGATGTGGCCGAAACTGAGCGAACCCTCGAAACCGCGCGGGCTGCCCATGGCCACGGCGAATTGGCCCACGCGCAGTGTATCGCTGTCGCCCAGCGTTGCCACAGGCAACTCTTCCTTGGCGTCGATGCGAATGACGGCCAAGTCGGTATCGGGGTCTCGGCCGACGACTTCGGCCTCGTACTCCTTCTCATTCCAGAGGCGCACGAGGATGCGGTCGGCCCCTTCCACGACATGGTTATTG
>CAYMLC010000165.1:1354-2195 GCA_964390765.1 uncultured Nitrospirales bacterium | reverse complement strand
GGCCCGTCGGGAATGTTGAAGAAGCGGAAGAACTCTTCCAGCTCGTTTGCGTCGCCGGCGCCCTCGGGAACACCGCGTGTATCAATATTGACCACAGTCGGGCGCACTTCTTCGTGCAGGCGCACGAAGGTCGCTTCGAGTTCTTGCAGCACCGGGCTGAGCGCCGCGGCGGGCCAACCGGCCATCAGGGCGACACCGGCGGCCACCATCGCGCTACGAAAATGCTTCATGGTTATCAATCTCCTGTTAAGCCAAGGGCCGTCTGCGGCTCCAATGCGTTGTGTAACGCCGCGCGGATAGCCGCTTGTTTCTGGGGCGATTCAATCTTGCCGCCGCGCTCTTGCACGTACAGTGCGTCACGCGCACGGCGCACGTCGGTAATGATGCGGGCCGCACGCACCTCGACCTGCAAATGCGCCAGCGTATTGGCGATATCGTAGAGCAGACCGGTGCGGTCGCCCGCTTCGATATCGATGACGGTATCGGTGCGTGAGACCTCGTTGTCGAAGCTCACCACGGTACGTACTGGCACGCGTGGTTGCAATAGGCCGAAGAGGCGCCGGCGGCTGCGCTCGACCTCGGCACCGATAAGGCCGCCCTCGAGCAGAACGGATTCCAGCGTGGCGCGAACGGCATTGACCTGGGCGGGAGTCAGGGCGCGCTGCTGCCGGGCGTCGCTGACGATGAAGCTGTCGAGCACCCAACCTTCGGGCCCCGTGAAGAGGTTGGCCTGGGTCACGTCGATGAGATTCGCGGCGAAGGCCCCGGTCAACTCGGCGGAGAGGCCGTGCGGGTCGCGCGTGCAGACGAGAACCTCGGTGAGCTGGCCATCGCCCAGAGG
>CAYMLC010000165.1:0-1344 GCA_964390765.1 uncultured Nitrospirales bacterium | reverse complement strand
CATACCAATCTAGATTCCGTGCGCGTGGCGGCTAGTCTGGTTGAATCTGTTCGAAAATTCCGGCAAACGTTTGATCCAGTTGAAAACCTGACAGGTTTTGGAAACCTGTCGGGTCTGGGAAAAGAATACATCGCCATGTTGAACGATGGCGTCATCGCCGCGCAGTATCTCGAATCATGGCGCACGGAGGATGAAGAGGCCGTGCTGGTCGCGCGTGCAGACCAGCACCTCGGTGTGCTGGCCATCGCCCAGGGGAAAGGCGCGCGTAGCCAGGCCGCGCTGTTGCGCCTCGGCCAGGGCCTTCAGGTGCTCGCCAATCTGGCGCGCGTTGAAGGTGAGGAAGTAGCGCTCGCCGAATCGCTGCAGGTGCTTCTGCTCCGAGCGCTCGGCCTGCTCGGGCGCCTGTTGCGCGATGGCGCGGGCCTTGGGCAGCCGCCAGTAGTCGTCGTCGAGTGCGATGGCGGCGCGGCCCTGCAGCACCCGGCTGGTGCGGATGTAGAGCTTGGCGAGCAGTGCGCCCTTCCACTCGTTCCACACGTTGGGGGCCACCCCCCACAGGTCGGCATAGCTGAGCAGAAAGAGCTGGCGCAGGCGTTCGATGGTCACCACTTCCTGCGCGAATTGGAGGATCACGTCGACATCGTCGGTATCGCGGTACAGGGCGATGTGCGTCATGCGCAGGTGCAGCGCCACCAATTGCTCGACGGCGGCCTGGTCGCCCGGGGGCAGGTGCAGCCGGTTGGCGATGTCGTGCGCGATGCGCCGACCCGCGCCCACGTGGTCGGCTTCGTCGGTCTTGCCGAGGTCGTGCAGCAGGAGCGCAACGACCAGCAGGTCGGGCCGCTCGAGCGATTCGAGAGCGCCGCGCAGCATGCCGGTGACGCCGGATTCGCGGTCGAGATGGCCGAGCGCCTCGACCACGCGCAGGGTGTGCTCATCGACGGGATAGTGGTGAAAGTCCTGATAGCGCAGCAGGCCGCGCACGGCCTCGAATTCGGGCAGGTAACTGCCCAGCAGGCCGGTGGCGTCCATCTGCCGCAGCACACGGCCGGCCTGGGCGGCCTGGCCACAGATGGCCAGAAAGTGTTGCGCGTTCAGCGGGTCGCGGCGGAAGGCGTCGTGGGCCAGATGCAGGCCTTCGCGCACGCTTTGCAACGCCGCGTCGGCCAGGGGCAGGCCGTGTTGGGCGGACTCGTAGAACACCTGCAGCAGGCGCGTCGGCTGTTCGGTAAAGAAACTGGGGTCGGCCACAGCCAGATAGCGGTAGCCTCCGCGCGCGGTCGTGGCCATGCCCGCCGCGGGCGCGGGCAGGGCCGCCTGGCCGACAACGGCGCAGAACCCGAT
>CAYMLC010000164.1:4414-7501 GCA_964390765.1 uncultured Nitrospirales bacterium | reverse complement strand
GAACGAGTTACTCGAGTTGCTGCCCGCGCTCGAGGGGCACGACTACTTTTTCTTTTGCTACGACGCGCCCACCACGCGTGCGCTCAACCGCGCCTACCTCGTGCCGAACATGGCGCGCAACCCCATCGAGTTTCTTCTGAATCTGTGGCGCGTGTGGCGGATCTTCCGCCGCGAACGTCCCGACGCCATCATCTCGACCGGGGCCGAGATCGCGATTCCCGTTTGGCTTTTGGGGCGCCTCTGGCGGGCGCCGCTGTGCTACATCGAATGTGGCGCACAGGTGGCCACACCCTCGGTCACGGGGCGTGTGCTGGCCCGGTTCGCGCGCGCCTTTTACGTGCAATGGCCCGAGTTACTGCCCGCCTATCGTGGCCGCGCGCGCTATGCCGGCAGCCTGGTCGCCGAGGATCCCCCGCAGTGATCTACCTCACGCTGGGCACCATGTTCCTCGACTTTCCGCGTCTCATTCGCGCGGTCGACGACATCGCCCACACGCGCGGCGAGCGCTGCCTGATGCAGTTGGGCCTTTCGCCCACGCGGCCACAGCACGCAGAGTGGTTCGCCTATCGCCCGCACGAAGAACTGCTGGCCCTGCAGGCTGAGGCGCGCGTTATCGTGGCGCATGCCGGCATTGGCGCCACGCGCGATGCGTTGCGCGTGGGCCGCCCCCTTATTCTGGTGCCGCGCCGCCGGCGGTACCGTGAACACATGAACGACCATCAAGTGGACATTGCGCGGGCCGTGGCCCAGCGCGGCTGGGGTGCGATGGTGCTGGACCTGGCCGAACTGCCGGGGCTCATCGCGGCACCGCCCGCACCGCCCGCGCAGTATCTTCCCGCGCGCGAACCGCTGCTCGAAGCCGTGCGTGATTTCGTGGCCACCGTGGCCGAGGAGCGGGCGGCGTGCGGGTGAGCGTGATTGTGCCCGCCTACAATGCGGCGGCCACGCTCGACGCATGCCTGGCCGCTTGCCTGACGCAGTCGCATTCCCCGCACGAGGTGATTGTGGTAGATGACGGATCGACCGACGAGACCGCGCCCATTGCGCGCGCCCAGGGTGTACGTGTGGTGCAGCAGCGCAATGCAGGTCCGGCCGCGGCACGCAACGCGGGCGCATGGGTTGCCGTGGGTGACGTGCTGGCCTTTACCGACAGCGACTGCTGCCCCCGCCGCGACTGGGTCGAGCGGTTGCTGGAAGCGTTCACTCCGGAAGTGGCCGCGGTGGGGGGTACCTATGCCATCGCCAATCCCGCTTCGCGACTGGCGCGCCTTATCCAGGCCGAGATCGCGGCGCGCCACGCAGCCATGCCGCATCGCGTAGACTTTCTCGGTTCGTTCAACGTGGCCTATCGGCGCGCGACCTTCGAGCGCGTGGGCGGATTCGACGAGCGCTTCCGCCACGCTTCGGGCGAAGACAATGACCTGGCCTATCGCATCGACGGCCGGGAGCAGGGAGAAAGGCTGATGGTCTTCACGCCGCACGCGGTTGTGGCGCACCACCACCCGGAACGCCTGGGCGCCTACCTGCGTACCCAGGCGCGCCACGGCTATTGGCGCGTGCAGTTGTACCGCAAGCATGCCGGACGCCTGCGCCGCGGCGACCGCTACGCTAGTCCGCAGGAGATGCTGGGGGCGCCGCTGAGTTGTGTCACGCTGGCTGCGCTGGTGCTCACCCCGCTCGTTCCTCCCGCCGTGCTGGGCGCCATTGCCGCGCTCGCCTGCTGGCGCGCAGGCAAGCAGGCGCTCCTGCGCCAGACCGTGCCGCTCGCCGGACCCGGCAGCTGGGCCTTGTTGCCGCTGTGGTTCGTGCGCGATGTGGCGCGCGGCCTGGGCCTGGTGCGTGGCCTGTTCACTTCCGAGGTCGGCTAGCGATGCGCGTACTGGTCATCCTGCCTGCATACAACGAGGAAGAGGCCATCGGCCCTGTGCTCGCGCGGCTGCGCGCGGAATTGCCCGGCTACGATGTGGTGGTCATTGATGATGGTTCGACCGACCGCACCGCCGACATCGTGCGCGCGACCCCCGGCGTCACCCTGCTGCGGCTTCCCTATAACCTGGGCATCGGCGGCGCGATGCAGACCGGCTACAAGTACGCCGCACGGCATCGCTACGACGTGGCCGTGCAGTGCGACAGCGACGGGCAACACCCTATAGCCCGTATTCCGGAACTCGTGGCGCGTGTGGCGCGGGGCGATGCCGACCTCGCCATAGGTTCGCGCTATGTGGCCGACACCGGCTACCGGCCCAGTCTGACGCGGCGTATTGGCAAATCGTTGCTGAGCCGATGGATCGACCTTTGCATCGGCGGCGGCATCACCGATACGACCAGCGGTTTCCGGGCGGCCAATCGCGGGGTTATCCAGTTGTTTGCGCGCACCTATCCCGAGGACTATCCGGAACCCGAGGCGCTCGTGATTCTGCACCGCCATGGCCTGCGCGCCGCCGAAGTGCCCGTGGTCATGCAGGCCCGGCAGGGTGGCCGCAGCTCTATCCGTGTGCTGCATGCGGGCTACTATATGGTGAAGGTAGGGCTGGCCGTCTTCATCGACCTGTTTCGCTCGTACCAGCCGCTCGAGGCAAACGAACGCAAGGAGACCACGCCATGATCGAGCCCAACAGCATTGGCCAGGAAGGATTCATGTGGGGCCACCGCTGGGGGCTTTTCCTGGTGGGCGTGTTCCTCTTGCTGGTGGTATTCGAGCTGGTGCGCCGCGGCCACCTGAAAGAGCGCTATGCGCTGGTGTGGCTGGCCGCCGCCGCACTCAGTTTCGTCGTGGGTCTCTTTCCGCAGGGCGTGGCGCGGCTCGCCAATGCGCTGAATTTTCAATACCTCACGCTATTCTACGCGGGCTCGTTTCTGTTCTTGCTGCTGCTCGTGCTCACTTTCACCGTCGCCATATCGCGGCTCTCCGAGCGCAGCCGCGAACTCGCACAGGAAGTCGCACTGCTGCGCGCGGAATTGAACGCCGTGCGGCCGCCCGATGCCTGAGGCACGCGCGCTGCGCCGCGCGGCGGATGCGGCCATCGCGGTGTGGATTATCGCCACCTTCCTGCTCTTCTACCTGCGGCTGGCGGCCCTGCTCTGGGC
>CAYMLC010000164.1:0-4404 GCA_964390765.1 uncultured Nitrospirales bacterium | reverse complement strand
GCTCTGGGCGGCGTATGGCGATACCCTGCACCGTTTCTTTGGCGAAGCCGGGGCCTAACCTGTACCCTTCACGTGTGCAGCGAGTAACCATTTCATTACGGGCGCACCGCGCCCCGCGCCGGGCCCCCGCGGCCCATGCCTGAGGCCGACGGACAACAGCCGGGGCTGGCGGGCCTCGCCTTCTTCGAGTCGCTTCCGCCCGAGTTGTGCCGCCGCGCCGATGCCCTGGTTTACCGCCGCGACTACGACGCGCGCCAGGTGGTCTATTTCCCCGACGACCCGTGCGACTTCGCGTACTGGGTCGAGGAGGGGCGTGTGCGCGTCACCCGTGTAGGGCCGGACGCGCGCGAGTTGAGTTTTCGCCACGCGGTGCCGGGCGACCTGTTCGGCGAAGACATGCTGGCCGCGCGTGCACGCCGGGAAGACTTTGCCGAGTGCCTGGTGCCGACGCGGCTGGTGCTGGTGCGTGCCGACGATTTCATGCGGCTGTGCCAGGCCGAGCCGGCGTTCGCCGTGGCGGTGGCCCGCTACGTCTGCCAGCGTGCCATCGAAGCGGAGCACGTGCTGGCCGAGGCGGTGTTTCACAGTGTGCGCCGCCGCGTGGCGGCGGGACTGGTGCGGTTGTGTGCGCGCGAGGACACGGCGCCGCCGCACGAGCTGCGCGTGACGCATCAGGAGGTGGCCAACCTGTGCGGCACCACGCGCGAGACCACTACCCTGGTGCTGCACCAATTGCGCGAAGAGCGCCTGGTTCATATGGCCAATCGCCGCCTGACCGTGGTCGACCCCAGCGCTCTGGCGTTAGCGGCCAGCCGCGGCTGAGCCGGGACGCAGGCGGGGTCGCGCGATCTCGCGGCCTCTGTTAGCATGCCACGGCAGGCGCGGTACGCCTGGACCCTGAACCCGTAAGGAATCGACCATGCTGTTGGCCATGATAATGCTGTTGGGCGCGCTTGCTGTCGAAGGCGAAGGCGTGGCGGAAGGCGAGGGCGAAGCGCCGCCTTCGTATACCGAGGCGCTGGACGCGCTCGGCGAGTTGGCGCACGATGAGACGGCCTATGTCGAGGCGCTGCGCAGCTTTGATTCGCTGTTCTCCGCAATGGCCGCCAATGCCGCCCAGCAGGCACAGACCCTCGCGGCACAGGGCGAAGACGAGTTGGCGGAGGAGACATTCGAGCGTGCACGCGCGTGGAGCGTGGCCGTGCGCGAGGCCTACGAGCGCGCCCTGGAGGTGTATCCGCGCAACGGTCTGCTGCGCAATTACTATGGCGAGTTGCTTTACGACCATTATGGCGACCACGCGAAGGCGCTCAGCATGTGGAAGCAGGCCATCGCGCTGGACGAAGATCAGGCGCGGCCCTACAACAACCTGGCAATCCACTACAGCCACGTGGGGGAATACCGCCTGAGCCTGCAGCACTTCGATGAGGCCCTCGAGCGCGACCCTACCAATGCCGACTACCACTTCAACATCGCGCAGATTTATCTCATCCACGGTCCGCAGACGGCGCGCATTCGTGAGTGGGAAGAGGCCGAGGTATACGAGAAAGCGATGGACCACTCGGCGCGCGCGGTGAAGCTGGCCCCCTACGACTACGACATCCTCGAGGACTACGCGGTCAATTACTACGCGGGTGAAAACTTTGGTGTCGAAGTGAACTGGCGCGATGGTGCGCGTGCCTGGCAGCAGGCACGGCCACTGGCGCGCACGGAAGAAGAGACTTTTTATTGCTGGTTGAACGAAGCGCGCGCGTGGCTGCGGGCGGGGCGTAATGGCGAGGCACTCGCCGCGATCGACGAGGCGCTTGCGTTGCGGCCAGACAGCGTGGCCGCCCAGACCCTGCGCCAGCGCGCGACGGGTGGGGAAGGCGGCGCGTGAGTTCGGCGCGCGGCATTTGGCGCGGGCTGCTGCACAGCCGCCTGGCGGGCACCATTGCCATTCTCATGCTGTTCGTCTTGGCGGCCTATCTGTTCTTGCTGCGCGAGATGCGCTTCTTCGTGGTGCCCTCGAGCTCCATGCAGCCCACGCTCCAGCCAAGCGATTACCTCGTCACCCTGAATCAAGCTACCTACGCCCGCGGCGATATCGTGGTCTTGCGCGACCATGACGCCGGCGGCTATCTGGTGAAGCGCATTGCGGGGGTGGCCCAAGACCGTGTGAGTGCAAACGGCGGCGCCTTCTTCATCAATGGCCAATACGCGAGCGAGCCCTATCTGCCCGAGCCCATCGGTTACGTGCTCGAACCGCCGGTCACGGTTCCCGATGGTCATGTGTTTCTGTTGGGAGACAATCGCAACTGGAGTGAAGACGGGCACACCGACCGCAGTACGGAGGCGGTAGAGGACATCGTGGGCCGCGTGCGCTGGATCTATTTTCCGTACACGCGCTTCGGTGCCGTGCAATCCTTTCCGCTGACCAATGCCGTCGGGCAATAGCCGCGCGTTGGTCCTGTACCCCGTACCTTCGCTAGACTGCCCGCTGCCGTTATGAGCCACAACGCCTACTATCGCGAACCCCAGTTCTCCTTCTCGATGCCCCGGCTGACCTGGGCCGTGCAGCGCCTGATTCTGATCACGAGCGGAATCTTCGCGGTGCAGTTGCTGCTCCATATCCCCTTTGGCGGGCGGCCGGGCGAAGTGCCGGGCGGCTGGGTCGTCTTCAATTATCTCGCCTTCAGCATCAGCAATGTGCTCACCGGCTTTCTGCATACCCCGCTCACGTACATGTTCCTGCATGCGGGCTTGCTGCATCTCTTCATGAACATGCTGTGGCTGTTCTTCTTCGGGCCTGAAGTCGAACGTGCGCTGGGCAGCCGTGGCTTCGTGCGCTTTTACCTTACCTGCGGCGTCGTCGGCGTGCTGGCCAATTTCCTCACCTTTGCGCTGTACGGTGTGGGGGCCAATGTGGTCGGCGCCAGTGGCGCAACCATGGGCGTGCTGGTCGCCTTTGCCATGGTCGATCCTGACCGGCAGTTCTATCTCTTCCCCTTGCCCGTGCCCATTAACGCGCGCGCCCTGGTCATGATCGTGGTCTTCATCAACATCATCTCGGCACTGGGCGAGAGCAACGTGTCCGTCGAGACGCACTTCTGCGGTATGGCCGTAGGCTTCCTGTACATGAAAGCCCTGCCGCTGCTGACCCAGTGGCGGGCGCAGCGGCGCTGGCGGCCGCAGGCGAAGAAGGCGAAAAAGCGCCGCGAGGAAGAGCAGGCCCGCGACCGCGACCCGCGCTTTGACAAGGTGGGCAAAGCGGTCGACGATATCTTCAAGTCGAAGGACTCGGATGATTGGCCCGGACGCTAGTCCGGTTCCGGCGAGGGCGGAACACCGTGTTCGGCAGCAGCTTTACTGAGTTTCTCATGCTGATGGTCATTATCTTCGTGCTGACCAGCACGGGGATCTGGCCGCAGATCATGCGCGCACTGCGCGAGTTGCGCGGCGACGAAGTGCCGCCGGAATCGGGCCCGGCGGGCTACGGCGCATCCGGCGGTGGCGCACGCGGCGGTGGCATGCGTACGCAGGACATCGAGTTGTCCTACCGGTTGCTGGGGCTCAGTTCGAATGCGCCGTGGGACGAGGTCGAGCGCGCCTATCGCCAGAAGGCGAAGCGGCACCACCCCGACCTCGGGGGCGACGAAGATGCGATGCGCGCACTGAATGAAGCGTACGCGTTGCTCAAACGGGCGCGCGGCCGCTAGCCGTCACAGGCGGCCCCTTCGCGTGTAATCGGTCCGGCGCTGCTCTAGTTGGCGGGCGCGTCTAGTTGGCGGGCGCGCCGTCTACCGCTGCCTGCGTCTGTTCCAGCGCTTTCAGCCGCCGCTCCATTTCGCGCAACGGCATCAGGTCGCCCTTGCGGCTGGCCACTTCGATGCCCGCGCGATACGCATGGCACGCTGCCGGGAACTGCCCCGTGACTTCGTAGCATTGGCCCAGCTTCAGGTACGCCGCGGAAAAATCGCGCTGCACTTCGGTCGCACGTACCAGATGGGGGATGGCGTCGGCATGGCGCTCGAGTTGTATGTACGCGCTGCCCAGGCCCATCGTGGCCACGGGGTCGTCGGGGTCGATGTCGAGCACTTCGTGAAACATGCCGATGCGCTCTTCGGCTTCTCGGCGGATGCGTTCACGCTCGGCGGCGGCGGCTTTCTCGGCGGCGCGCGCGTCGAGTTCCTGCTTGAACTCGAGTTGCTCGGCAATGGCCTTCTCGTTTTCCGCCTCCTGGATCATACCCTTCGCCACATAGAAAACCGAGAGGTTGGTGTGTGCCATGACGCAGTTCGGGTTGAGGGCTGCCAACGACTGCATCACCGCGATGGCCTCGTCGACCCGGTGATGCCGGTGCAGGATAACGCCGAGCGCTTCGTAGGCGTCTTCCAGTTGCGGGTCGAGTAACAGCGCTTCGCG
>CAYMLC010000163.1:0-7508 GCA_964390765.1 uncultured Nitrospirales bacterium | reverse complement strand
GCCCCTCCCCCGTCATTCCTGCGAAAGCAGGAATCTCGACAAGACCGGCGAAGCACACCATCGCACCCGCGCAATACCCCCTGCTCGGGTCGCCACCGCACCCCACCCAGACCAGCAGCCTGGAAATCGTTGAGATTCCTGCTTGCGCAGGAATGACGAGTGAACGATTGACGCGCGAAAGGTAGCGGGGCGCTCTGGTCCGGTCCGGTCTGGTCTGCTCCTCCCCTGCATCAGGCGCAAACCGGGTCTCGGGCATCGCAGCGCCCGTATCCCCTACCCCGCTTGCGCCGCCTGGCGCCGCTCGAGGTTCCACTTGAGATACGCCTCGACAAAGCCCTCGAGGTCGCCGTCGAGCACGCGCTGCACATTGCCCGTCTCGTGGCCGGTGCGCAGGTCCTTGATCATCTGGTAGGGCTGCAGCACATAGCTGCGGATCTGGCTGCCCCAGCCGATTTCGCTCTGGCCTTCGCGGTTGGCCGCGGCCGCCGCCTCCTGCTTCTTCAGCTCCATGTCGTACAGCTTCGCCTTGAGCATCTGCAGGGCCGTGGCGCGGTTGCGGTGTTGCGAGCGCTCGATCTGGCACGCCACCACCACGCCCGTGGGAATGTGCGTGAGCCGCACCGCGCTGCTCGTCTTGTTCACCTTCTGGCCACCGGCGCCCGACGAGCGATAAGTGTCGACGCGCAGGTCTTCGTCTTTCACTTCGATATCGATCGACTCGTTCATCTCGGGCACAACTTCGACCGCCACGAATGACGTGTGCCGGCGCTTGGCTGCGTCGAAGGGCGAGATGCGCACCAGCCGGTGCACGCCCTCTTCCGACTTCAGCGTGCCGTAGGCGTAGGGGCCCTTGGCGATGATGGTCGCCGACTTCAGGCCCGCCTCTTCGCCCTCTTGATACTCGAGCACTTCGTAGACGAAGCCGCGCTGTTCGCAAAAGCGGCACACCATGCGGAACAGCATATCGGCCCAGTCACACGATTCCGTGCCGCCCGCCCCGGGGTGAATATTCACAATGGCGTTGTTGTCGTCGCGCGGGTCGGTGAAGAGGCTCGTCAATTCGAGGCCGCGCAACTGGCGCTCGAGGCTGGCGCGCACCTCCTCGATCTCGGCACCCATGGTCTCGTCTTCTTCTTCGACCGCCAGCTCGACCAGCGTCGCGCCATCTTCCAGCTCCTGCTCCAGCCGGTCCGGCGCCTCGACCGCATCGCGCAGGGTCTTCAATTCCTGCGACACGTTCTGCGCCGTCTCCACATCGTCCCAGAAGTCCTGCGCCTCCATGCGCTTTTCGAGTGCCGCAATCTTCTCGCGCGTGCGCTCGACATTCAGCGCCGCGCGCAATTCGCTCAGCCGCGCGCGGTATTCCGCGATGGCTGCTGCCGCTTCATCGTACATAGCATCCCGTCCGCGCCCAGCCACCTGCGGCCGCCGGGCTTCCTGTCCAAACTATTGGTTGGCGCCTTCGAGCAGCGCCAGCCCATAGTACAGGGTAGGCGCGGCGAAGAGCATGCCGTCGCAGCGGTCGAGCACGCCGCCGTGCCCCGGAAACAGCGTGCCCGCGTCTTTCACGCCCGCATCGCGCTTGATCATCGATTCGAACAGATCGCCATAGATACTGACCACGACCAGCACCGCCGCGGCGGCCACGTATTGCCACGCCGCCCACGGTGGAAAGGCGAGGTGGGGAAAGGCGAGGTGCAATCCGTACATGACGAGGGCAACCACGATGCCGCCCGCCACGCCGCCGATGGCGCCTTCCCAGGTCTTGCCCGGGCTGACCACCGGCGCCAGCGGCCGGCGGCCGAGGTACTTGCCGGCAAAGTAGGCGCCGCTGTCCGCGGCAATAACCACGCTGAGCACGAAGGTCGCGAGGCCCGGCCCGTAGACCGGAATGCTGTGCAGCAGCACCAGGTGCGCCGCCATCCACGCCACATAGAACACGCCAAAGACGCTGGCCATCAGCCCCGGAAAATCGTGGTGCGAACGCAGCAGGTGAAGCGCCGCCAAGGCCAGCGCGCCCACCGTGAGGGCCAGCACGGGCCGGCCGTAGTCGCCCAGCGCGGCCAGGCCCAGCACACCGATGCCGACCGCCATGCCGCCGGCGCGTTCGACGGTGTAGCCCTTGGTGCGCGCCAGGTCGTAGAACTCGGTCATCGCGATCAGGGCCAGCGCACCGACAAACAAGACAAACACCGGCGCCAGCGGCCCCCACCAGAGCATCAGAATGAGCAGCGGGATGAGGACGGACGCCGTGCCCAGGCGCGCCACCAGCCCCTTGAAGCGTGGCAGTCGCATCAGGGACGGCCACCGAAGCGGTGCTTGCGCTGCTGGAACACATGAATGGCGTCGCACAGCGCCTGCTTGTCGAAGTCCGGCCACAGCAATTCCGGTGTCACGATCTCGGCATAGCTCAATTGCCAGAGCATGAAGTTGCTGATGCGCTGCTCGCCGCTGGTACGGATCAACAGGTCGACTTCAGAAAACTCGGGCACATAGAGTTGCGCCGCCAGCTTCGCCTCGTCGATGTCTTCGGGCGCCAGTTCGCCGGCCTGCACCGCGCGCGCCAACGCCTCTGCGGCATCGGCCAGTTCGCGCCGCCCGCCATAGTTGATCGCTACGCAGCAGGTCATGTCGGTGTTGTGTTGCGTACGCTCGAGACAATACTGCAGGTCGCGCACCGCCTTCTGTGACAAGCCATCGAAGCGGCCCATGAACCGTACCCGGATACCGTTGCGATCGATCTCGTCGATCTCCTGGTAGATGTACTTGCTCATCAGGCGGAACAACGCATTCACCTCGTGGCGCGAGCGCCGCCAGTTCTCGGTGCTGAACGCATACAGGCTCAGGCATTCAATGCCCAGTTCACGGCAGGCTTCGATAGCGAGGCGCACGCCGCGCGCACCGGCTTCGTGCCCCTCCACGTGCGCCTTGCCGTGGCGCTCGGCCCAGCGGCCGTTGCCGTCCATGATGATGGCGATATGCCGCGGCAGGCGCGCCAGGTCGAGGCGCGGGTCGAGGGCGCGGCGTTCTTTGGCGGCGGCTGAATACGCCATTGGGCGGCTCCTTGGGGCGTGGCCCCTCCCGAAACAGAGCGGGCTGCGTGCGGCGGCACCAGCCCCGGCACACAGCCCCAGACGCGGGCGCGGTGCGGCGCCGCCTACACCTCCATGATATCGGCTTCTTTCTTCTTGAACGCCTCGTCGATGTCGGCGGTGTGGCCTTCGGTTACCTTCTCGATTTCCGCGCTCAGGCGATGCGCATCGTCTTCCGGCAGCTCGCCCTCTTTCTGTTCGCGCTTGATCTCTTCAATCGCGTGGCGGCGCACATTGCGAATGGCGATCTTCGCCTCCTCGCGGTGTTTGCCCGCCACCTTCACCAGGTCGCGGCGCCGCTCTTCGGTCAGCTGCGGAAACGGCACGCGAATCACCTTACCGTCGTTCTGCGGGTTCAGGTCGAGGCCGGCATTGCGGATGGCCTTTTCGACCACGCCGATCTGCGATTTGTCCCACAGGTCCACGACCAGCAGGTGCGCATCCTGCGCCGACACGGTGCCCAACTGATTCAGCTTCATCTTTGAACCGTACACCTCGACATCGACGGCGTCGAGCAGGCCCACGCTGGCGCGGCCCGTGCGCAACTGGCTCAGCTCTTCGCGATAGGCCAGCACGCTCTTGTCCATTTTCTCCTTGGCTTCGTCGACGATGGCGTGGCTCATGATGCCTCTTATCCTCCCTTGACGGTCGTACCGATCGGCTCTCCGTGCAGCGCGCGCACGATATTGCCCGGCTCCGTGAGATTGAATACCAGAACGGGCAGGTGGTTTTCGCGGCAAAGCGAAATCGCGGTGCCGTCCATCACGCGCAGGTTGCGCGTCAGCACCGTCGTATAGTCGAGTTCCGTATAGCGTTTGGCGTTCGGGTTCTTCTTCGGGTCGTCGTCGTAGACCCCGTCGACCTTGGTCGCCTTCATCAGGATTTCGGCGCCCACCTCGTTCGCACGCAGCGCGGCGGCGGTATCGGTCGTGAAGAAGGGGTTGCCGGTGCCGGCACCAAAGATCACCACGCGCCCCTTCTCGAGGTGGCGCGTCGCGCGGCGGCGGATATAGGGCTCGGCCACGGGGCGCATCTCGATAGCGGTCAAGACGCGCGTGGGCACATTGCGCTGTTCGAGCGCCGCCTGAATCGCAAGGGCATTGATGACCGTGGCCAGCATGCCCATGTAATCGCCGGACGGCCGGTCGATGCCGGTATCGGTGCCCTGGGCCCCGCGGAAGATGTTGCCGCCGCCCACCACCAGGGCCACCTCGACCCCGAGGCCGTGCGCCTGCGCGACCTCGTCGCAGAATGCGCCGAGCACCGTGAAGTCGATGGTGCCGCTGCTACCGTCGCCCTCGAGCGCTTCCCCACTCAGCTTGAGCAGGACACGCTTATAGACCGGGCCGGCCATGCGCCGGGATTAGCCCTTGCTCTCAGCTTTGGCCAACTCGGCCGCAACTTCTTCGGCGAAGTTCGATTCTTCCTTCTCGATACCTTCACCCAGCGCGTAGCGGGTGAAGCGGCGAATCTCGACCTTCTCGCCCACCTTGCCGCTCAACTCGCCCAGCAAATCGGTGATGGTCTTGTCCGGGTCTTTCACGAAGGGCTGGTGAATCAGGCAGATTTCGCTCAACCACTTCCTCAGCTTGCCCTCGGCGATCTTCTGGCACACCTGCTCGGGCTTGCCGGTCTCGGCCGCCTGCTTGGCATACAGCGCCTTCTCGCGCTCAACGACGTCTTCGGGCACATCTTCCGGGCGCACATAGAGCGGCGCGGACGAGCACACGTGCAGGCATATATCGTGCACAAACTGCTGGAAGTCTTCGCCGCGCGCCACGAAATCGGTCTCGCAATTCACCTCGACCAGCACGCCGATCTTGCCGCCCATGTGAATGTACGAGGCCACGGCGCCTTCGCTGGCCGCCTTGCCCGCACGCTTGGCCGCCTTGGCAATGCCCTTCTCGCGCAGCCAGTCCACGGCCTTCTGGTAGTCGCCGCCATTCTCAGACAGCGCCTTCTTGCAATCCATCATGCCGGCGCCGGTCGCTTCGCGCAGCTCTTTCACCTGTTGCGTCGTAATGGCCATGGGGGCGTTTACTCCTCCGCTTCCGTCTTGGGGGTTGTTTCGGGCGCCACTTCCGCAGCCGGGGCCGCCTCGGCCGCTGCCGCCGGGGCCTCGGTCTCCGTCTTCGGGGTTACGGCTTCGATGTCCGCTTCCACGCGGCCTTCGGCCTCCGACGGGTCGTCCGCCTCCGCCTTCTCCATGCGGCGCGCTTCTTCGTCGGCCTGCTTCTCGGCCCGGGCACGCCCTTCAATCGCCGCGTCGGCGATCACTTTGCAGAACAGTTGAATCGAGCGAATCGCGTCGTCGTTGCCGGGAATCGGCAGGCTTACCACGTCGGGATCGCAGTTGGTGTCCACCACGCCGATGCACGGAATGTTCAGGCGCGCGGCCTCGCGCACGGCGATGTGCTCTTTCTTCGCGTCGATGATGAAGACCACATCGGGCCGGCGCGGCATCTTCACGATACCCGACAGGTTACTGTGCAGCTTGTCCATCTCGCGGCGCAGCTGGCTGGCTTCTTTCTTGCCGTACTGCTCGAGCTTGCCTTCGCTGTCCAGTTCCTGCAGGTGCACCAGACGGCGGATACTCGTCTTGATCGTGCTCCAGTTCGTCAACATGCCGCCCAGCCAGCGGTTGTTCACGTAATACATGCCGCAGCGCGTGGCGTGCTCCTGCACGATTTCCTGCGCCTGCTTCTTTGTGCCCACGAACAGGACATGGCCGCCATTGGCCACGCTGTCGCTCACCAGTTTCTGTGCGCGCAGCAATTGGCGCATCGATTTCTGCAGGTCGATAATGTAGATGCCGTTGCGCTGGCCATAGATGAAGCGGCTCATCTTCGGGTGCCAGCGGCGGGTCTGGTGGCCGAAGTGGATACCGGCCTCCAACAGGTCACGCATCGTGACTTTCGGGCTGTCCATGTCGAAGCTCCTCGGGTTGTACCTCGGGGTCCGTCTGCACCCGGCACACAGTCCGGGCACCCAGGCAGCACACGCGACACACGTGCGGACCCCTGCGAAAATTGGGAATGTCGAAAACATAGCACGCGCCCGGTGAAGGGCGCAACGCGGCCGCGGCGCGCCGTTTTCCGCCTGTGCAAAGGCGTGCTACGCTAACGCCACTATGCGCGATCACGTCGACGAACGCATCTGGCGGCCGATGCGCGGGTGCGGGCCGCTCTTCCTGCTGCTGATGCTGGTGGGCGGGGCCCTCTATGGCGCGGGGCTGGGCGCGTTTCTGCTCGTGCTCGATGATGCCAAGACCACCATCCGCGCGCTCGAAGACTTCCGTCCGAAGGAAGGCAGCAAGATCTATTCGGACGACGGGCAGTTGCTGGGCGAGTTTACGATTGAGGCGCGCCAGCTCATCCGGCTGAGCGACATGCCGCTGCATCTGCAGAAGGCGTTTATCGCGACCGAAGACGACCTCTTCTACGAGCACCGCGGCGTGCGGCCCGACGCCATCCTCAACGCTGCGCTGTATACCTTGCGCACCGGCAACACGCGCGGCGGCAGCACCATCACGCAACAGGTGGTGCGCAACATCGAGCCGCTGGCCGTGGGCCAGGAACGCACCGTGGCGCGCAAGCTGCGCGAGGCGCTGGTGGCCTTGCAGGTCGAACGGCAGTTCACGAAGGACGAAATCCTCGAGCTGTACCTGAACCAGATTTTCCTGGGTATCAGCGCCTATGGCGTCGAGTCGGCCGCGTGGCAGTACTTCGGCAAGAGTTCACGCGATTTAAGCATCGGCGAAGCGGCCATGCTGGCCGGCCTCACGCGTGCCCCCAATCGGCAGGAGCCGTTCAACAATCCGGAGAACGCACGAAACCGCCGCGACATCGTGCTCGCGCAGATGTACGAGAACGCCCTCATCTCGGAGGAGGAATACCAGGCCGCTCTGGAGGAGGACCTGCAGGCCGCCGTGCTGACACCCGACGAACGCGCCGCGCTGCGCCGTCGGGGGCAGGGCGTCTGGGCGCCCAACCGTTTCGCCGCGCCCTATTTCGCTGAAGAGGTGCGCCGCTTCCTGCTCGACCAGCTCGACCGCGAACAGGTCTTAGAAGAGGGCCTGCAGGTCTACACCACGCTCGACATGAGCATGCAGCGCGCGGCCGAATCGGCGCTGCTCTCCGCGCTCGACGCGTTCGACGCCAGGCACCTCGCTTCGCTGGAGCGCCAGGGCCGTGCCGAGGATTTCCAGCCGGTCTCGGGTGCGCTCGTCTGCCTCGACAACCGCGCCGGTTTCCAGGGCTTCGTGCGTGCGATGGTGGGCGGGCGCGACTTCACGAAGGAAAAGTACAACACCGCCACCCAGGCGCGCCGCCAGCCCGGCTCGAGCGTGAAGCCGTTTGTATGGGCGGCCGCCATCGCCAATGGCATGACGCCCTCGACCATCATCATCGACGAGCC
>CAYMLC010000162.1:3730-7517 GCA_964390765.1 uncultured Nitrospirales bacterium | reverse complement strand
CGTGCTCTGCCAGATGCCGAACAGGCTGCGCAGCACAAAGCCGGTGTGGTAGTGGTCGACCAGGGCCATCAGGCCCGGCTCGAACGGCTCGCACGAAGCGCACGCGCCATAGGGCCAGCTGCCGTCTTCGGCCTGCGCATCGAGCGTGAAGTTGAGCGCGGGCAGCGCCGCCTCGCGCAGCGTCCCGTCGCCGTTGCGCGCATGCACGCGCAGCAGGTGTTCGACCACCAGCAGATTCGCATTGTGGATGCGCCGCCGGTCGGCCGGCGTATAGGCGAAACAGTACTCGCCGCCCTCGGGCGCCAGGCGCGGCAGGGCCTCGACACAAAAGGTGGCAATCGCGTCGGCCGCCTCGGCAAAGGCCTCCTCGCCCAGCACGTTGTGCCCCAGTTCGAAGGCTTCGCCGGCAATACAACTGACCACGGCGACCGGCGTGCCGGGCGCACTGTCGACACCCGTTCCGCGCACGGGGAAGGGATAGCCCCACGCCAGCCCGGCATCGGTGTCGCCGGGGTGGTCGAGCAACCACTGCAGGTGCTCGCGCGCGACATCGGCGTGGCTGTTATCGCCGGTGGTCTGGTACAGGCGCAGCGCGCCCAGCGCCACCAGCGCATAGGCCTTCGGGTTGTGTGTCGGTTTAATGCCCAGCATGCGGCGCGTCAGGTACGGCGTGAAATCGCACAGCACCGTGCTCGCCCTGCGCAACAGCGGCTGCGTCTGCAGCGCACGCAACACGGGATGCGCCTTCACGTCGAAGGGGTCGTAGCCCTGCAGGCCGTGCACCGCACGCCACGCCTCTAGGTCGTGCAGCCACTCCTGCAACAGCGCCATGTCGGGGTGGTTGTGCGGGGCCATGCCACGCGGCGCACGCGCATTCAGCGCCCGGGGCGGTGCGGTATCGGGTTGCCCGGCGGCCATGGCCCGCTCAGGCGCCCTGCGTGCGCACGCGATAGACCGCGCGGTTCACTTCGGTCGCACGTGCGGTCAATTCGGGATAGGGTGTGTCCGTCACATCGACCAGGCCAATGTTGTAATTCTCGCCGTCGAACCAGCGCCCGGTAATCGGCTCGTCCACGTATTGAAACCAGTGGCAGCCCACGATGTTCGGGCAGCGCGCCGCCGCTTGCACGTAGTGCGCGTAGGCCTCGGCGCGTGCGGCCTGGTCGGCCACCGGGCTCAGCCCGCCGTGGAACATGCCGCGGTCCAGCGCCCCGAAGTGAAACTCGCCGATCATGATGGGCTTGCCCAGCGCGTGGTATTCGAGATAGCGCGCACACGGTGGCTCGCTCGTGTAGAAGTTGAAGCTGACCACGTCGCCGTGGCGGGCAGCCGCCTGTACCGCGAAGTCGGGCGCCACGCTGAAACGTGAGCCCAGGTAAAGCTGGTTCGGCGCGTGGCGGCGAAGGGCCGCCGCGATGGTCGCGTAGTAGCGGTCGGCAAACGCGCTCAGGAAACGATCGCGGTCCGCGCGAAAGGCATCGCTCGTGCGGGGCTGCGCCACGGCATCCCACGCGTCGAAGCCGCTGCGCCACGCGGCGTTCAATTCGTCCAGTGTGCCGTAGCGCTGTTGCAACTGGCGCACAAAGAACTGCCGGCACGGCTGGTCCGGCGGCGCCGCGAAGAGGCCGTTGTCGATGCCGTCCCACGCCAGCTCGTTGTCGACGAAGTAGCCGATGCAGCGCGGGTTGTTTCCGTGCGCGTTGGCCAGCGCGGCGGCGGTGCGGTCGGCCGCCTCGGCAAAGGCATCGTCGAAGACATCGAACATGGGCTTCCAATAGCCCGTGGCCCCGGCGATGGGCGGCACCCCGCTGATGCTGCCGCTGACCACGTAGGGCAGACTGCTCGCCGCAATGATGTCGGCCTGCGACCAGTTGGCCAGCGTGTTGAAGCCCCAGGTCTTCAGGCGTTGTTCCGTCGTCGTGCGCCACGCGGCGCGCCAGTCGTCGCCATACTTGCGAATGAGGTTGGCCACATAGAAGCCAAAGGTATCACCGGAACCGTCGATCGGCCCGGCGTTGCTGTGCGCGCCCTGCTGATGCTGATAGATGCCGCCGAAGCGCGGGTCGTCGCGCGGCGGCAACCACGCGAACCAGTCCTCGCGTCCTTCGACGAAGGTGCGCTCCCACGTACCCACACAGGTCGCACCGATCGAGAAGAAGCGCCGCCCCTCGGGCGAAATGAGCCACCACACGCCGTCTATCTCTTCGGTGCGGAACCAGCCGGTGGCCGCGTGGCGCGGGCCCTCCACCCAGCCCAGGTAGTCCTGCGGCATGTACGACGAGACCAGCCGTGCGGCCAGCTCCTTGTCGCGGCGTTCACGCAGTTCTTCCTCGCTGCCCAGTTTGCCTGGCCAATCCTCGTGCAGGTACTGCCCGAAGCGATCGACAAAGGGCAACGGCACCGCACCGCCCGCGTCGTCCTTCAGGTCGAAGCCGCGCACCAGCAGTGTGTGCGGCTGCTTGGGCCACGGCACGAAGACCTGAAAGGCGACGATGCGCGACAGGTCGAGCACCGTGCCATCGGCACGCGGACCCAGGCCCGGCACGCCGCGCATACCCCAGAGTTCGTTCTCGTCGTCGCCGGTCTTGAAGTGTACCGTCAGGGTGACCGCGGACTGCGGCGGCACGAACCCGCGCGTGGTGTTGCTGTTGTTGTAGCCATCGGCGTCGGCATTGTCGACGCGTACCGCGACGGGCACCCCCACGTCGGTCGGGTTGTAGAGCGCGACCGTCAGGGCCGCGGCGCCACGCCAGTCCCACGGCGTACCTTCCGGCGCGGCGAAGAGAACCTGCGGCCATTCGGCAATAGCGAAGTCGACGCGCCAGGCAGGCGCACCCGCGTAGTCGACCCGGCGCACCGTGGCATCGGCCGGGCGCATCGACGGCGGCGGCAGCGGCCCCGCAATGGCCGGCAGGGTGGCACGTGCTTCATCCAGGCTCATGTCGCGGGCACCTCCGGCGATGGGGTCCAGTGCGCTTCCACGCGGTCGAGGAACGCGTCGAATACCGGCACATACTGGTCGGCGTAACTGCCCAGAAAATTATCGTGGCCCGCGCCCGGAAACAGGTACAACACTTTCTCCGCGGCACCCAGCGCGGCGAAGACCGCCTCCGTCTGCGCCACCGGCAATTCGGCCTCCGCGTCGCCCGCCAGGTGCAGCGTGGGCGCGGTTACCCGGGGCGCCTGCGACAACGCGTCGACCGCGCTGATAGGCGCCCCCATCAAGACCCTGGTGAACCAGCGCACCGGCCAGCCCACGGGCCGCGGCACGCCGGCCATGTCGAGCCGGTTATTCCACGCGTTGTCGAGGGTATCGAAGGGCGATTCGAGCACCACGAAGTCGGGGGCGATGGCTTCGCTGTGCGCCATCAGCACCGTGGCCGCACCCAGCGAGATCCCGTGCATGCCGATGCGCGTGTAGCCCTGCTGCCGCAGCCACGCCAGCGCCGCCCGCGCATCGCGCTGCTCTTTCAAACCGAAGGTCACCCAGTGGCGCGCACTCTCGCCCGTGCCGCGCAGGTCCATCAGCAATACGCTGTAGCCACGGTCAAGATAGCGCTCGGCCCGCGAGAGGCCCTGGCGCCGGTCGCTGTTGATGCCGCCGCAGAACAGCACCGCGCGCGTGTCGCTCGCCTCGCCATACCACGCCGCCAGCGGCACCCCGTCTTCCGAGGGGAAGCTGACCGCTTCACAGGGGTGGCCATACAGGTCCGCCCGCGGCGGAAACGCGGTGGGGTCGGGCCACATGAAGAGCAAGGTCGCCACCACCCCCAGCGCCATCCACACA
>CAYMLC010000162.1:0-3720 GCA_964390765.1 uncultured Nitrospirales bacterium | reverse complement strand
GGTCATCGCCCAGGTCACCATCACTATCGATCACCCCGTCACCATCTTCATCGATACCATCGTAGATGGACACACTGAAGACCCCACCGGCCACGAACCAGGGCCAAGGGCGGCGTGCCGGCTTCGGCATGGCGGCCGGCTAGCCCTCGCCCAGTTCGCCTACATAGGCGTCGGCGGCGTTGCTGACCTGCAGCATCAGCTTCTGGCCTTCCGTAGTGAAGGTCAATTGTGTGGCGGTGTAGTCGAAATCATCGGGCAGAATCCGAATCGATTCGATATTCGCCGCCGGAATCATCATGGCATTGGGCTTCGCGTCCACCTGCACGCCGTTGGGCTGTTGCCGGCTCAGCATAATGCCGCGCGCGTCCATCACCACCCAGTTGTCGTTAAAGGCTGTCACCTTGCCCACGTAGCTCCAGGGCCGGTGCTCATGGAAAAACTTCTTCAGTTTCACCCGGACAATACGGTCTTTGATCATGCCTCACTCCTTGGGCAGGTCCGCCTCGCTCGCGAGTATACACGCGCCGCACGGAGCGCGAAAGACATGCCCGATACGCGGCCATTCGTTTACATAAGGCAAACGCTGTGCTACCCTCTCGGCGCCGCCCGATACGGGCGGGGGAGGATGTGCGACCATGCTGTTGCGCGCGTGCTGGGCCGCGGCCGCCGGTGTCGCCGTGATGACGCTGACCATGCTCGCGGCCGGCTGTGCCACGCAGCCGACGGGGGACGGGGAGGCCGCGTCGGGCGCCGGCGCGCTGGTCCGTTTCGACACCTTCGGCGGACGCTGGTGGAACTACTATGAGCGCGGCGTCACGCGCCTGAACGCCGGCAATCTCGAAGCTGCACGCAGCGATTTCGAGGAAGCCCTGCAGGGCCGGCGCGAAGACAGCTGGCGCGCACGCACCTATGGCCTGCACTTCGTCGAGTATTTTCCCCAGCGCGAACTCGGCGTCACGCTCTATGAGTTGGGCGAATTCGACGCCGCCGAGGCGCTGCTGCGCGAGTCGCTCGAAGACATCGACACCGAGCGCGCGCACCGCTATATCGACCTGATTACCCAGGCGCGGCTGGCAGCCGGACAACTGACCGACGACGCCGCACCCGCGCTGGATACCACGGTGGCCAACGGTGGCCTCGTGAACGAGCGCTTCGTCGGCCTGGCCATTGCCGCACGCGATGACGTAGGCGTGTCGCAGGTCGAGGTCGCGGGCGCGCCCCTCTATCAACGTGGCGCCACGGTCGCGCAGGAGTTCCGCAGCGAATTGTTGTTGGCCCCGGGCGAGCAGCGCATCGCGGTGGCCGCACGCGACCTGGCCGGCAAGGATGCACGCACCGAGGTGCCCGTCACGGTCGACCTCACCGGGCCCAACGTCGGCATCGTGCAGCCGGCTGTCGGCGCCGTCACCGGCGCGGCCAGCATCGCCATCGAGATTGTTGCGGTCGATGCCCATGGCGTCGACGCCGTGCTGCTGGATGGCGAACCCCTCGCAATGGCCACGCCCGCCGAGCGCAGCACCGTCACGGCGCAGGTGCAGCTGGTGCCCGGCGAGAACACCTTCATCGTGAGCGCACGCGACCGCGCGGGGAACGAGACCTTTACCGCGGTGCGTGTCTTGCGGGGCGATGCGGCCACGGCCGGGGCGCGCTTGTGGCGGTTGGCCGAGCGCCAGCCCGCGCTCTTGCGCCATGCCTCGGCCACGGGGCAGAACCCGCTGCACCTGGCCCAGGCGGCCGAGGCCGCGCCGGTCAACGAGATTCGCCTGAAGTCGCCCAGCGAAGACCGGCCCTACCGCCATAACCGCACATTGCGCGTGGCGGGCGAGGTGGTGGCCGAGGCGGGCGTCGAAGCCGTGAGCGTAAACGGCGAGCCCTTTACCCCGCTCACCGGTGCGCCGCGCGAGAGCTTCAACAAGCGCCTGCCGCTCGACGGCGACGACATCGAAGGCCCGAAGGAAGTACGCGTGGCCGCGCAGGCCGCGGATGGCGCCACACTGGAAGAGACGGTGACGGTGGAGGTACGGCCCGCCGAACTGAGCACGCCCGACTCCTTCATGCCCGTGGCCGTGCTCGCCTTCGGCGCCAACGGTGTCGACGGCGCGGTCGCCGAAGAATTACGTGCGCTCACCGAAGCGGCACTCGGCGCGACGGACCGCTTCTTCATGGTCGACCGCACGCAACTGGCCGAGGTCTTGACCGAGCAGCAGTTGTCGGAAGCGCTGGGCGACCCGGACGCAGCACTCGATGTGGGGCGCATCGTGCCCGCGCAGGTCTTCCTCGTGGCCGAGGTCTTCGCGCGCGATGCGGGCGGCGTCGAGGTATTGGCGCGCGTGGTGAATACCGAGACCGGCCAGTTGATGACCAACCTCGACACCTTCATTGCCGACGCCAGCGACCGCGCGCAGGTTGATGCGGGCACCCAGGCGCTGGCCGCACAGCTCGAAGCCTTCTTCCCGCGGCTCAGCGGCGAGGTGACGGCGGTGCGTGGCGGTGGCAGCCGCAGCATGCTGCTGCTCAACTGGACCGAGGAAGACGGTGTGCGGCCCGACACGTACTGCCTGTTGGTGGTCGAAGACCGCTGGGAAGACGAGGTCACCGGCGAGGTGCTGTTCAGCGAGTTCCTGCCCGTGGGCCGTGCCCGTATCGAGAACGTGCAGCAGAGCGGCAGCCGCGCCCAGACCGTGCCCGGCGCAAGCGAAGAGGACGTGCCCGTTGAACAAGGCATGCCGGCCATTACGATGTAGCGCGTGCGTTGCGCTGCTGGTGCTGTGGGCCGGCAGTGCAGCGGCGCAACTGACCATCAACTCGTCGCCCGCGCCGGTCGGCAGCGGTGCGCGCGCACTGGGCATGGGCAGCGCCTTCATCGCCGTGGCCGACGACGCCACCGCCGCCTCGTGGAACCCTGCCGGCCTCACCCAGTTGCAGGACCCCGAGTTCTCGTTCGTCTACGACTTCCGGCGCATCGAAGAGTCGTTCTCCTCGCGCTTCGACCCCCGCCTCGACGGCGACTTCGCCGTGGAACTGGGCGACTTCAACTTCGCCAGCATCACCTATCCCCTGCCGCTCACCATCGCCGGACGCAATGCCGTGGTCAGCCTCGCGGTCCAACGCCAGTTCAGCTTCGACCGCAACCTCGACTACGGCGTGCGGCTGCGCAACTTTACCTCGCTGGTTCCCGGCGGCTCGGCGCCCATACGCTTCTTCGGCTTTCCGGGCGCCATCAGCGACCAGTTGATTCGTGGCGACTTCAGCCAGCGCGGCAGCCTGTCCACCTTCACCCCGTCGCTGGCCGTGGAACTGACCAACAACCTGTCGGTGGGTGTGGCGGTGAACATCTGGGACGAGTCGCTCATCGACAGCAACGAGTGGAAGACCCGGCAGGCCGGCAGCGCAACTGTGACCATCAACAATCGGCTGTTGCGCTCGGGCGTGTATTCGCTCTTCTCGCAGCAGGAAGACTTCGAGAATTTCGAAGGCACCAACATCACGCTCGGCCTGCTCTGGCGCCCGACCGAACGGTGGACCATCGGCGCGCGTTACGATTCCCGGCTCGAGGCCGACGTGGACTACACGCGTACCGGCGTCAACATCACGGCGGGCCGCGGCATCGCGTTCAGCCGCACCACCAGCAACCGCGAGTACACCTTCCCCGCCGCCTTCGGCGTGGGCACCGCCTATCGCTTTCCGGGCGACAAGCTCACGCTCAGCTTCGATGTGACC
>CAYMLC010000161.1:0-7543 GCA_964390765.1 uncultured Nitrospirales bacterium | reverse complement strand
GTCCAGAAGTTGAACACCTCTCGAATCGAGGTGAGCCCGAAGTTCATGATGCACACCAGCCAGAATGAGGGACTGAGCAGGAAGGGACCCATCAGGTCCATCAGATTGCGGGGGCGCTCGTTCTCGCCCGCTGCGCCGAAGAGATTGCGCGGGTGCGCGTGTGGCTCGGCTTCGCCGACCTCGGTGGGGCTGCTGCGCAGTGTGAAATAGCTGACCGCCAGGATGAGGCCCAGGATACCCGCCGCCACGAAGAAGACGCCGCGCCAGCCCAGCCCCAGCCCGACGAAGAAGCCCAGGGTCAGCTTCGCCAACACGTCGCCGAAGAGATAGCTGAGACAGAGAATGCCGACCACGGTGCCCATGAGCGAAACGGGAAACCAGCGTGCGGCGGTCTTGACCAGTGCACCCCAGCCGGCCGACTGGATATAGCGGTTGAGGCACCAAGCCACGATGAACACGCCGAAGCCGGCGCCCAGACCAAAGAAGATCGTGGCACAGATGGACCCCAGCATACCGAGGAGAAAGACCTGGCGGCCGCCCACGAAATCGGTAAAGACGCCGTTGAAGAGTTTGCCTGCGGCATAGAACGTAACGCCCCACCCGGCGATGAGGCCGATGGTCGCCTTGTCCAGACCGTCTTCACCGAACTCGTTCAACAGAAGTGGCGTGGCCACGGCGAAGTTCGAGCGGCAGAAGTAGTAGCCGGCGTAGCCGATGGTAAGCGTGGCAATGGTCGTCCACTGCCAGCGCGATAAGGAGAATAGACCCATGGCCCGTTCCTGTGGCCCCCCCGGGCCGGCGGCAGTATGGCAAACGGGCACGGGGCGGTCCAAGACACCGGGTGCGCGAATCCTTGCACAAACGCCCTGCGACCGTTAGCCTCAGGTGCATGTTTCAACCTTCGATAAGGCCTTGGGCCGGTGCGCTGCGCCGGGGTGTCGTGGCGGCTGCCCTGGTGGGCCTCGCGCTGGCCGGCTGCCAGACCGCGCCCACCCGTGTGCCGCTGACCGATGTGGCGGTGCCCTTGCCGCGCCTGCCGCTGCCCGACCTGAATCTGCCGGGCCTCAACCTGCCAGTGCTCTTGCGTACACAGGGCGATGGAAACTTCGCGAGCTACGACTGGCCCGACGCCTTTCTCGCGATGAATACGCTGCTCTCCATCGAGTACCCCTACACGGAGCATAAGGGCATCGACTGGACGGAACGGTACGAGCGCTTCGCCCCGCGCATCGCGGCGGCATGGGAGGCCGAAGACGAGGCGGCCTACTACGAGACGCTGCGCCAGTATGCCTGGTCCCTGTACGACCGCTCGGTGTTGCTGACTGATGCGCCCCGCGTGCGCGATGTCAGGGTGGGGGGCAGCTATGGCTTCGCCCTGGTGCGCCTCGCCGATGGCGCTTTCTTCGTGCGCGCGGTCTTGCCCGATAGCCCCGCCGCCGACGTGCCCATCGAGCCGGGGGCGCGTCTGCTCGAATGGAACGGCGCACCCCCCGAGGTGGCCCTGCCCGACGTGCCCTACTGGTGGGACGAACGGCCACCGGCCACCCCCGAGGCGGGCACCCGCAGCCGCACCCGCTTGCTGCCGCGCGGGCCCGTTGGCAGCACTGCGACGCTCACCTTTGCCAATCCCGGCGCGCCAGCGCAGCAAGCGATGCTGACCGCCGTGGACGATGGCTATGCCATGCTGGACCTGTTCTACCCGCCGGTGTCGTTGTTCGATGAACTGGACTCGCCGGTACAGCGCGAGACGCTGGCAGGCAACATCGCCCTTATCGACCTGCACGTGTTTGGCCCCACGCTGCTGACCCCCTTCGCGGGCCGCGCCATCAACCGCGCGGTGACCGCCGCCATCGATGCCGGGGCCCCGGCCATCATCTTCGACCTGCGTGGTAACCCGGGCGGCGACCTGCGCCTGGTACCAGAGGCCTTGCAGCATTTCCACGACACGCCCCAACTGCTGGCCCATGCTGAATACTTCGCACCCGACCGCCGCGCCTTTGCCGTGGACGAAGGCGAGCGCCTCGAGATTGCGCCCGCGCTGCCGTTCTACGATGCGCCCGTGGTCGCGATGCTGGACGAGCACACCGCCGCCGCGGCGGAAGTCTTTGTGTATGGTCTCAAGCGGCGTGGCAATGTGCATGTGGCAGGCGTCGAGCGAACCGCCGGTACCTTCGCCGCGGGTACGCGCGATATCGCACTGCCGGGCGGGTACTATCTCACCTATCCGCGCGGCCGGCTGGTGGATGTGGCGGGGCAGGTGGTGGTGGAGGCGGGCAAGGATGGCGAGGGCGGCATCGTGCCCGACTGGCGCCTGGCCCGAACCGAAGACGCCGCGCGCAAGCGCTTTCTGGAAGATACCGACTGGCAACGTGAAGCGGTGGTCGAACGGCTCTTGGCCGAGATCGCCAGCGCGAACCCGGGAGAAGTACCGTGAGCAAGAACGACACGCGTGTGTTGGGCCGCAGCGGCCTCACCGTTTCCTGCATGGGCCTCGGCTGCATGGGCATGAGCGCCTTCTACGGGGGGCGCGACGACAACGAGTCGCTGCGCACCCTGCACCGTGCGCTGGACCTCGGCATCAACTTTCTCGACACCGCCGATATGTATGGCCCGCACACGAACGAGGAGTTCGTGGGGCAGGGGATACGCGGCCGCCGCCACGAGGTGGTGCTGGCCACGAAGTTCGGCATCGAGGGGGTGCC
Source organism: uncultured Nitrospirales bacterium (assembly GCA_964390765.1). GTDB lineage: Bacteria > Hydrogenedentota > Hydrogenedentia > Hydrogenedentales > JAGMZX01 > CAYMLC01. Next base: position 4,841 of record CAYMLC010000161.1, on the reverse strand, counting down.
CTGGAAAGGCGGTACCCGCATCAATGGCCGCCCGGAGTATGTGCACCAGGCGTGCGACGGCAGCCTGAAGCGGCTGGGCGTCGACCACATCGACCTCTACTACCAGCACCGGGTCGACCCCGAGACGCCCATCGAGGATACCGTCGGTGCAATGGCCGAGCTGGTGCAGGCGGGCAAGGTGCGCTACCTCGGCCTGAGCGAGGCCGGTCCCGACACCATCCGCCGCGCCTGCGCGGTGCACCCCATCACCGCGCTGCAGACGGAGTATTCGCTGTGGAGCCGAGAGCCGGAGGAGGGTCTGCTGGCCCTGTGCGAAGAGTTGGGCATCTGCTTTGTGGCGTATAGTCCGCTCGGCCGCGGTTTCCTGACGGGCCAGATCAAGACGCCCGACGACTTCGACGAAGACGACACGCGCCGGCGCCAGCCGCGTTTCCAGGGCGAGAACTTTCAGAAGAACCTCGACCTCGTGGCGCGGGTGCAGGCCTTTGCCGAGGCGCGCGGGGCCACGGCGGCCCAGGTGGCCCTGGCGTGGGTGCTCAACCGCAGCGCCAACATTGTCCCCATTCCCGGTACCAAGCGTGTGAAGTACCTCGAGCAGAATTGGGCGGCGTGCGAGATTACGCTGACCGGGGAAGAGCGCGCCGAGTTGGACGCGATTCTGCCGCCGGGCGCCGCGGCAGGCACCCGCTATCCCGAGCAGATGATGGGCGCGCTGAACCGGTAGCCATGCTGAACCGGTAGGGCGTGCAGCGGGTCTAGGGCCGCGGGAGGATTTCCGCCAGGAACCCCTCCCAACCCGCTACATACACCTCCATAGACTCTACAAACCCACTGTTGTGGTCGCCGCGGATCTCGAGAAAGGTCTTCGGCTCGGTCGCTGCATCGTAGAGCGCCCGCCCGTGCGTATACGGAATCAGGGTGTCGTCGGGACTGTGCACGAAGAGCAGGGGCGCGGCGATGTCCGCCACCTTCTCCACATTCGCGAACTCGTCGTAGACCAGCCAGCCCACCGGCAGGAAGGGGAACAGTCCGCGGGCCATGTCCGTCACGCTGGTGAAGGTGCTCTCCAGCACCACCGCCGCCGGCTGCACCTCTGTGGCCAGCTGTACCGTGGGCCCGCCGCCCAAGGACCGGCCGAACAAGACCACCTCCGACGCCGGCACGCCACGCTCCAGCGTGAGCCAGCGCCACGCCGCGCGGATGTCGTCGTACAGCCGCATCTCCGACGGCGACCCCGTGCTGTGCCCATAGCCGCCGTAGTCATAGGCCAACACCGAGAATCCCAACTCGCGCAGCAGCCCCATACTCTCCAGCCGGTCCGCGATGTTGCCGGCATTCCCGTGGCTGAAGATAACCGTCCCCCGCGCCCCCTCCAGCGGCACATACCAGGCATGCGTCTCGTGCGCGCCCACCGGCAGGCGCACATCTTCGAACGCCCAACCGTAGGTCGAGGGATCGCGGTACACATCCGGCGAAGCGGGAAAGAGCAGGGCGCGTTGGAAGAGGGTGAGCATGAGCACAAAGAGTACCGGTGCCAGCAGGACGAGGCCAGCCGTGGTCCGCCACGACTGTGTGCGGTCCGGCGGCGCCTCCGGGGCCAGCTCAGTGGATTCGGGCACGGGCCAAACGGTCGAGTATTGCCGTCCACGCGGAAGAGGGTTCGGGCATCACGACGGCAATGGCAGGAGGGCCTTGTGCGTCGGCATAGCGCAGGGCGTAGTAAAGCTGTGTCCCGTACGCGTCGGGTTGCGCCGGCAAGCAGACATTGCCGTTGTAGCGAGCCTGGCCATCGCTCCGGCCGCAGCTGATCACCACACTCCCCACGGGTGCCTCATCCGGATGGTCAATCAGAATCAGGGGCGTGCGGGGCGCGTAGTGGCGGGGCAGCGTGCCGGGGGCGGCGGGTTGTCCGGTGCTGTCGCGGGGCGCCGCATCGACGGGGCGGCCAAGGCATTCGGCCAGGTCTTCGGCGGTGATGTGGCCGGGACGCAGCACGGTGGGCGTGTCGCAGGTGAGGCTGCAGATGGTCGATTCGAGGCCGATGTCGCAGGGGCCACCGTCGAGCACCGGCACGGCATCGCCGAAGTCGTCGCGCACATGCTGGGCGAGTGTGGGGCTGACATAGCCGAAGCGGTTGGCCGAGGGCGCGGCCACACCGCCGCCAAACGCGGTGAGCAGCGCCTGGGCCATGGGGTGCGCGGGGATGCGCACGGCCACAGTCTCGTGTCCGCCGGTGGCCACACGGCTGACGCGCGGGCCGGCGTGCAGCACAAGCGTCAGCGGCCCGGGCCAGAAGGCCTCGGCCAGGCGGTGGGCGTCGTGCGGGATTTCGCGCGCCCACCCGTCGAGCGCGGCGCCCGGCGCCAGGTGCACGATAAGCGGGTGGTCGGCGGGCCGCCCCTTGAGCGCGAAGACCTTGCGCAGCGCGCCGGGATGCTCCGCGTCGGCCCCGAGGCCATAGACCGTCTCGGTGGGGAAGGCCACCAACTCGCCCGCGCGTAGCGTCTCCGCCGCGCGCTGTATTGCTTCAGACGTTTCCACCTTCGCTCCTTATTCGCCCAAGCATAAGTATGCATAAGGCACGGCGTGTGAGGAAAGGCGCACAACTCTACCCCATTGGTACGATAAACAGCGAAGCGATACAGGAAATCCGCGCGTGCTTGCCCGCTGGGCGCACGCTCTTTCACGCCCGGCCCGACCGCTACGCGGTGTGGCTGCTGGCGCATGCGGTGGCGCAGTATCCCACGGTGGCGGCCCTGCGGCGCTCGCCCTATGCCCCGTTACTGCAGAAGCCCACGGTGCGCGCGCTGTTGGCGCATGCCGGGGGTGGCGTGTTGTTGCCCGAGCTGTTTGCCGGCTACTGGGACCTGGGTGGTCCCACCTACCGCCTGACCCTCGGCACCTGGGGCAACCTGCGCCGCTACCGCGAAGAGACGCTGCGCCGGCACGGACGCTATTGGGCCGAATACACGCTGCATGCGGCGCTGTGGTTTGTGTGCGAAGAACTGGGCATCCGCCGCATCTGGTACCACACCTTCGAGAGTGGGCTGGCGCTCAAGGACATCCGCTACAGCCACCCGCCCCGCTCGCTCTATACCACGCTGCCGCGCCGCTTCTGCTTCCAGCAAGTCGCGGGGTGGCCGGCCTTCCTGGCGTGCCGCCGCACGCGCAGGGTCGCCCGCACCGACGGCCTGCAGATGTACCGGCTCGACCTCTAGGCCGCGGCGACGGCCGACGCGTCTTCGCTGCGCGCCTCGTGCTCGGCCACGAAGCGGTGCAACGCGGCCTCGATCGGCGCCACCTCTTCGTAGGTCATCAGTTCCTTGCGCAGGTTGCTGATGTTGGCCACGTGCTTCAGGTAGCCGGCGTAGTGCTTGCGGAAGGTGATGACCCCTCGCCGCTCGCCCCGATAGTGCGCCTGGGCGCGCAGGTGGCGCAGGCACAGCTCGACCCGCGCGCGCAGGCCGGGGTCGGGCAGGTGCTCGCCCGTGGCCAGATAGTGCTTCATGTGGCGGAAGATCCACGGGCTGGTAATGGCGCCACGCCCAATCATCACGCCGTCGACGCCGCGCTGAAAGAGTTCCTCGGCGTGCTCGGGCCGGGTGATGTCGCCATTGGCGATCAGCGGGATGTCGGCCGCTTCCTTGATGCGCGGCAACCAGTCCCAATCGGCGTGGCCGGTATAGCCCTGCTTGCGCGTGCGGCAATGCACGGTCAGCGCATGCACGCCCAGGTCCTGCAGCATCCGCGCGACCTCGGTGATGACGATGCTGTGCTCGTCCCAACCAAGGCGCGTCTTCACCGTGACCGGCAGATGCGTGCCCGCCTGCACCGCCTGTACCACGCTCTTGAACTTGCACAGGTCGCGCAAGAGGCCGGCGCCGTCGCCGCGGCCCGCCACCTTCTTCACCCAGCAGCCGCAGTTGATGTCGATGAAGTCGGGCCCCATCTCGGTCGCCATCTCCGAAGCGCGCTGCATGCTGTCTTCGGCGCTGCCGTAGATTTGGATCGCGACGGGGCGCTCTTCCGGCTGCACGCGAATCTTGGCCACGGCGCGCTTCACATTGCGGATGAGCGCCTCGCAGTTCGTGAATTCCGTGTAGACGAGGTCGGCGCCCTGCTCCTTACAGAGCAGGCGGAAAGGAATATCCGACACGTCCTCCATCGGTGCAAGACAGATGGGCCGGTCGATGTCGATGTGGGGGCCAATACGCATGCCGCCTAGTATAGTGGGGTTCCGGCAGGGGAGTCGACAGCCGCTTTTCTCATCGCGTTAGCGCAAGGAGCGTTTCATACTCAGCCCATGAACAAGACATTGCAACTCAGTGCTTCACTGGTCGAGCGGCTTGAAGCAGAGGCCGCTCGGCGAAATGTGTCGGTGGACGAAGTGATTCAGTTAGCGCTGGTCACGATGTGCGCGCAGCCTCAGCCAGCCCGTATCCCTTCGTTCAGCATGGGCGAACCTTCGGTCGACATTGCGGATTGCAGCGCGCTGCACGAACAAATGGACTGACCAACTGTTTATCGTCGATACCAATGTCCTTGTTTGCGGCGCAAACCGTGATGCAGCGGAACACAGTGCCTGCCTTGCACTGCTGACTTTGTGGCAAACCAATGGCGCTTCCTATCGGATACCGTGGTCGGTACTGTTTGAATTCTTGCGCGTATCCACCCACACGAAGGTTTTTCCGCGACCGCGGGTTTCAGCGTTGGGACGGTCTGCGCGTGGTCGACCCGCTCGCGGAAGCGGCCCGTTCCCTGCGCTAACTAGCGCATCAGGGTCGCTTCGGCCACGAGGCCGGGGCCGAACCCGAGCGCGATGCAGGGTGTCTCCGCGGGCT
>CAYMLC010000160.1:0-7587 GCA_964390765.1 uncultured Nitrospirales bacterium | reverse complement strand
GGACTTCAAGGTGTGCGGCACGCCGAATGGCATCACCGCGTTTCAGATGGACACGAAGATCAGCGGGCTTTCGCGCCAGGTGATGAGCGACGCACTCGAGCAGGCGCGCCGTGGCCGCGAGCACATTCTCGAGAAGATGCTCGAGGCGCTGCCCGAGCCGCGTCCGGAGCTGTCGAAGTACGCGCCGCGCATTTACACCATCAAGATCGACCCCGACAAGATCCGCGACGTGATCGGGCCGGGCGGCAAGGTGGTGCGCGAGATTCAGGCGCAGAGTGGCGCCGACATCAACCTCGACGACGACGGCACAGTGAAGGTGGCGGCGGTTGACGCGGAGAGCGCGAACATCGCCATCGAAATGGTCAAACAGATTACGGCTGATGTCGAGGTGGGTCAGGTCTATCACGGCCAGGTGACGCGCCTCATGAACTTTGGCGCGTTCGTGCAGATCATGGGCCAGAAAGAGGGCCTCGTGCACATCAGCGAGTTGGCGCCGGGCCACACCAATGAAGTCTCCGACGTGGTGAACGTGGGCGACGAGGTGGACGTGAAGGTCATCGAGATCGACCGCATGGGCCGTGTCAATCTGTCGAAGGTGCAGGCCGATGTCGAGCTGGGCCGGGTTGACCCCGAAGAAGTGCGCGCCGGTGGCAACGGCGGTGGGCGCGACGGGGGTGGCCGTGGCGGGCGCGACCGGGACCGCGGCGGTGACCGGGGCGGTGACCGAGGCGGCGATCGCCGGGGTGGCCGCGGTGGTGGCCGGCGCGGTGGCGGTGGTGGCGGCGGCCAGCGCGAGCGCAGCGGACGCCGATAAGCCGTTGCGTGCGCGCGTGGGATGAAAAAACTGCGCGCACGCCGTTACACGCCAGCAGCCAACGTGGGGCGCCCGCCGGGGCGCCCCGCGCGTTTTCAACACAGGAGTCGCACGCCGTGATAGTGGAAACGATGGCCCCGCGGCCCCACGTCTATGCCCTCGACAACGGCCTGACCGTGGCGCTGGAGCGGTTGCCGCACGTGTACAGCGCGAGTGCGGGCGTGTGGATCAAGACGGGCTCGGCCAATGAGTCGCCGCGTGAAGCGGGCCTGGCGCATTTTCTCGAGCACCTCTTTTTCAAGGGCACGCGCACGCGCACCGCGCACGATCTGATGGAACTGATCGAGAGCCGCGGCGGACATTTCAATGCGTTTACCGCGCGCGAGTACACCTGCCTGTATGTGCGCATGCTGCGCGAGCACCTGTTCACGGGGCTCGATGTGCTGGCCGATGTGCTGCGGGATTCGACGTTCAACGACCTCGAGAAAGAGCGCAACGTGATCGTGGAAGAAATCGCCGCGAGCGAAGACATTCCCGAGGAACATGCGGGCGACCTGATCACGGCCTTTCACTGGCCGGAGCACGCGCTGGGCCAGCCGATCGCGGGTACGCAGCAGTCGGTGGCACAGCTCGATTTGCAGGCGGTACGCCATTACTTCGAGCAGTGGTACCGGCCGGGTAACATGGTGCTGGCGATTGCCGGCAATTTCGACGAGGACGCCGTGATGGCGGAGGTCGAGCGCCTGTTCGGTCCGCTTCCGGCCGGTGAGACGCCCCCGCCTTATGCGCCGCCTGCGTGGCAGTCGGGGGTGCTGCCCGTCACCAGCGACATCGGCCAGACGCATCTGTACTTCGCGTTTCCCGGTGCGACGGTGCACAGCGACGAGCGCTTCGCGTTCGAGGTGTTGAACAACGTGCTGGGGGGCGGGTCGACGTCGCGTCTGTTCGAGCGGATTCGCGAGGATGAGGGGCTGGCGTACAGCATCTATTCGCACAGCGGCATCTATATCCCCGCGGGCTACCTGGGCATCTATGCCGCCGTCGCGCCGCAGAACGTGGCCCAGACCCTCGACAGCACCTACGATGAGCTGCGCCGCCTGCGTGACGAGCCGTTGCCGGAAGCCGAGCTGGCGTCGAACCGCGAGCAGATCAAGGGGCACATTCTCATGGCGCTCGAGAGCACGTACACGCGTATGGCGCGGCTGGGCAAGAGCCACATGTATTACGGGCGCCTGTTGACGACGCAGGAGGTGATCGACGCGATTGACGCCGTAACGGCCGGGGAGGTGCAGGCGCTGGCACAGCGCACCTTTACGCGCGAGGACTGCGCGCTGTTGACCTATGGTCCGGGCAATGGTGCCGCCGTACACGAGGTCGCGCTGTGAGCGAAGGCCGCGTGCGGGTGGCGGTGCGGCGCGTGCCGGGCACCGAAGACCTGCCGCTGCCCGCCTATGAGACGGCGCACGCAGCGGGCATGGACCTGCGCGCGGCGGTGGGCGAGCCGTTGACGCTGGAGCCGGGGGCGCGTGCGCTGGTGCCCACGGGCCTGCACATCGCCCTGCCGCCGGGCACGGAAGCGCAGGTGCGGCCGCGCAGTGGCCTGGCGCTGCGCCATGGCCTGTCGATGGTGAACACGCCCGGCACGATAGACGCGGACTACCGCGGCGAGGTGCGCGTGTTGTTGATCAATCACGGCACGTCGCCGTATACGGTGCAGCGCGGCGAGCGCATCGGCCAGTTGGTGGTGGCGCCCGTCTTGCGCGCCACGCTCGAGGTGGTCGATACGCTCGACACGACGGTGCGCGGTGCGGGCGGCTTTGGCCACACCGGCGTATAATGCCGCGGCAGCAGAAGCGATACCCGGAGGCGAATCATGCAGCACTACGACCGCAACCACACCTATGACCTGTTGGTGATTGGCGCCGGCCCGGCCGCCCTGGGTGCGCTGCACGCGGCGAAGGAACAGGGGTTGAGCGCGGTGGCGATCGACAAGGGGCCGGTGTGCAGTGCGCTGCTGGAGCACCCCACGTACATGCGCTGGTTCAGCACGGCCGACAAGCTGGAGCTGGCCGGTTTTCCGCTGCAGTGTGAAGAGAAGAGCCCGACGCGCCGCGAGTACCTGCGTTACTGCCAGGCGTTCGTGCGCTTTTTCGACTTGCAGGTGCTGACCTATCGCGAAGTGACGAACATCATTCCGCTCGATGGGGTCTTTCGCGTCGAGGGGCGCGACCAGTTCGGGCGTCCCTACGTGTGGCGTGCGCGCAATGTGTGTGCGGCGACCGGGTTCTACGACAGTCCGCGATCGCTGGGCGTGCCCGGCGAAGACCTGCCCAAGGTTACACACCGCTATGAGGAGGCGCACTACTACGCCGACCAGCGCGTGTTGATTGTGGGCGCGGGTTCCTCGGCGGCGGAGGTGGCGCTTGAGATCTGGCGTTACGGCGCCGATGTGACGGTGGCGATGCGCGGCGATCGCTTTCACACGAAGTACTGGATCGAGCCCGACATCGAGAACCGCATCAAGGAAGGCAGCATCAGCTGCTATCGCAACGTGGACGTGAAGGCCATCGGCTACGACGAGGTGACGTTGCGCCACCACGGCGGCGAAGAGATTGTGGTGCCCAACGATTTTGTGCTCGCGATGACCGGGTATGAACCGGGCACGGGCCTGCTGGAGCTGGTGGGGGTGGAGATCGACGAAGAGACGAAGAAGCCCTATCTGACCGAGCACCTGGAGTCCAACGTGCCGGGCTTCTACGTGGCGGGCACGCTGTGTGCCGGCTGCGAGTCGAACGTGGTGTTCGTCGAGAACAGCCGCGACCACGGTCCGCGCATCGTGGCACACATCGCACAACAGCGCGCCCTGCAACCTGCCTGATCTTGGAAGGGCTCGCGTGGCTGGCCGTCGCCGTGGCGGCGTTTGGCGGCAGCTTCGTGCAGACGGTGTCGGGTTTTGGCGCGGCCATTGTGGCCATGGCGGTGATGACGCTGGTACTGCCACTCACCATTGCGGCACCCGTTCAGACGCTGCTGGGTCTGTTTCTTTCCCTGCTGATCCTGGGGCGTCACTGGGACGCGCTCGACCGGCGCGAGACCCTGCTGCTGCTGGCCGCGTCGCTGCCGGCGATTCCGCTGGGGGTGTACCTGTTGACCACGGCACCGCGCGCACTCATCACCGGTGCGCTGGGCGTGTTGCTGGTGCTGTATGCGCTGTGGTCGCTGCGGCCGCGTGCCGTGCCGCTGGTCTACCGGCCGAACTGGGCGTGGGCGATCGGCCGCACGGCTGCCGGGTTCGGTGCGGGGCTGCTGGGCGGGGCCTTCGCCACCAATGGCCCTACGCTGATGGTCTATGGCACGCTGCGCGCGTGGCCGAAGGAGACCTTTCGCGCGGTCCTGCAGAGTTGCTTTGTGGTGAACACGATCGTGATTGAGGCGTTGCACGTGTCGAGCGGACTGCTGACCTGGCGTGTCGTCGGGTATGTGGCGCTGGGTCTGCCGCTGGTCGCACTCGGTGTGTGGGCCGGGCGCCTGGTCGACCCCTATCTCGACCCGGAGCGCTTTCGCCGTGTGGTGCTGTATCTGGTGCTGGCGATGGGCGTGGTGCTGACGGGGCGCGCGGTGCTCTAGGCCGTCACGCTGGCGCGTGCATGTGCGATGCCATTGCGGAAAATCGCGAGTCCGGCGCCTTCCTCGGGCAGGTCTTCCCGGGTCCAACGCGGATGCTGCGTGTGCTCGACATAGGCCTCGGGGTGGGGCATGAGACCGAATACGCGGCCGGTCGGGTCGCAGATGCCGGCGATGTCGTCTTGCGAGCCGTTGGGGTTGTACGGCCAGACGCCGCCCGCCGGCGCGCCGCCGGGCTGCACATAGCGCAGCGCCACCTGGCCACTGGTGTGCAAGCTCTCGAGGGTGGCGGCGTCGCGCGCGATGAACTTGCCTTCGCCATGGCGGATGGGCAGGGCCAGCGTGCCGATGCCTTCGAGCCAGACACAGCGCTGACCGGCCGGCGCCGCGAGGTGTACCCAGCGGTTGTCGAAGCGGCTGTTGTCGTTGTGGGTGAGCGTTACCGTCTGGGTGAAGGTGCCGGCGCCACCGGGCAACAGGCCCATCTTTACCAATACCTGAAAGCCGTTGCAGATGCCGATGACGAGGCCCCCGCGCGATACGAACCGGCGCAATGCGTCGCCCAGGCGATAGCGCAGGCGATTGGCCAGAATGCGGCCCGAGGCGACATCGTCGCCGAAGCTGAAGCCGCCGGGCACAGCGAAGATAGCGGCTTGCTCGAAGGTGTCGGGCGCCGCGATCAAGTCGTTCAGGTGCATCAGCCGGGGCGCGGCGCCGGCCCGGCGAAAGGCCTCGGCGGTTTCGCGTTCGCAGTTGATACCATAGCCGGTGAGCACGAGTGCGGTGGGTGCGCTGCTATTCATTGCTATTTACTTTCTTACACAATGGCACAGGTACACCGTGGCACAGCGCACACCGATCGCACGGCGCCGTGGAGTTTGTGGATGTCAGATTCGCCTTGTGCTTGGGCGTTATCTCGATATGAGATTTGCTGTCGTGCCATCGGTGTGTCCGGTGTCATGGTGCGCGGCTAGATTGCCAAGGGTTCCTGCCATGCGGCTTTCAGTTCGTCGAGCGGCGCCTGGAAGGTGGCGCCGTCGGGTAAGGTGATGTTGAGTTGTGGCGCCGCGATCACGCTGCCGATGCGATAGCAGTGGCCGTCGCTGAAGCGTGCGGCGAAGGTGTGAGCATGTTCAGGATGCACGGTAGCGACGAGGCGGCTGGCGGATTCGCTGAAGAGCGCGGCTTCATTGGTCAGTCCGCGCAGCGCGGACAGTTCGACTTCGAGCCCATAGCCCCCGCCAAAGGCGGTCTCGGCCAGGGTCACGCCCAGGCCGCCGTCGGAGCAATCATGGCAACTCGCGACTTCTCCCGCGGCGATGGCATCGGCCAGTGCGGTGTAGCGCGCCCGGGCCGCGGCGGGGTCGACTTGTGGCGGGGTGCCACCCGTCTGGCCCAGGAGGTTCAGGTATTCACTGCCGCCGAGTTCGTCGCGCGTTTCACCGAGCAGAAAGACAATGTCTCCCGGCCGCTTGACGTCCATTGAGACGCATTGCGTGACATCTTCGATGATGGCCGCAGCCGTGAAGAGCACCGTCGGCGGAATGGATATTTTCGTGTCGCCGATGCGGTAGTCATTTTTCATACTGTCTTTGCCGCTGATCAACGGAATGTCATAGGCCACGCAGGTGTCGTACAACGCCTCGCAGCAGCGCACCAATTGTGCAAGCTTGTAGGCGCCGTCGGGTGTCTTGTCACTTTCCACGGGGTCGGGCCAGCAGAAATTGTCGAGGCCGGCAAGGTTGCCCGGGCGTGCGCCCGTCGCCACGAGGTTGCGCACGGCTTCGTCGATGGCATTCGCCATCATGGCGTAGGCGTCGAGGTCGCTGTATTTCGGGCAGATGCCGCAGGCCACCGCGATACCGCGCCGCGAACCCGGGACCGGCCGGATGACGCCGGCGTTTCCGGGCCCGTCATCCTGAGCGCCGTGAAACGGCTTCAGCACGCTCTGCCCCTGCACCTCGTGATCGTACATACGCACGAAGCTCTCTTTGCTGCACACGTTCCATGCGCGCAGCACGCGCTTGAGCGCGGCGGCATAGTCCGTCTCGCGCGGCACGTGCGCCGCGGGCGCTTGGGGGGGCGTCCATTTCGCGCGCAACTGCATGCGCGGCAGGCCATCGTGCAGAAAGTCCATGGCGAGCGAAGCCACCACGGCGCCGTTGTAGGTGCAGGTCAGGTGGCCACTGGCGGCGAAGTGGCCGAGGTCCGTGGCTTCGACATCGCGCCGGCGCGCGAGGGCGAGGAAGGCGTCCAGCTTGGCGGGCGGCACCGCCAGCGTCATGCGCTCCTGGGCTTCGCTCAGGAAGATTTCCCACGGCGCGAGGCCGGCGTACTTGAGGGGTGCGCGGTCGAGGTGCACCACGGCGCCACCGGCATCGCGCGCCATCTCGCCGACGCTCGAGCTGAGGCCGCCGGCGCCATTGTCGGTGATGGCGTTGAAGAGGCCGTGGTCGCGCGCTTCGAGCAGCAGGTCGGTCATCTTGCGCTGGGTGATGGGGTCGCCAATCTGCACGGCAGTGGCGGGCGACCCTTCGTGGAGGGCCTCGCTCGAGAAGGTGGCCCCGTGAATACCGTCCTTACCGATGCGCCCGCCCACCATCACGATGCGGTCGTCGGGCTGTGCGCCCTTCAAGTGGCTGGGCTGGCCATGAATCTCGCGCGGGATGAGACCGCCTGTGCCGCAGAATACGAGCGGTTTACCCAGAAAGCGTTCGTGAAAGACGATGGCGCCGTTGATGTCGGGGATGCCGCTCTGGTTGCCGCCGTCCCGCACGCCCGCGTGTACACCGCGCAGCACCCGCCGCGGATGCAGCAGACGCGGGGGAATCTCGCCGGCGTAGTCGGGCGCGGCAAAGCAGAACACGTCGGTGTTGAAGATGCAGCGGCAACCCATTCCGGCACCCAGGATGTCGCGGTTCACACCGACGATGCCGGTCATGGCGCCGCCGTAGGGGTCGAGCGCACTGGGGCTGTTGTGCGTCTCGGCCTTGAGCGCGAACAGATGCGCCTCGTCGGCCACGCCGACCCGCGCCGACAGCCCAAGATCGGCGCAATCCTGCGTCACCTGCGCCACCAGCCCCGGCTCTCCGCCAAAGAGATGCGCGCAGCCGGTCAGGTCGATCACCAGCGCCTCCGGCGGCGCCTCG